>CAZNRV010000080.1:0-3669 GCA_964575495.1 uncultured bacterium | reverse complement strand
CCTTTATAACCATATCCTGCCCAACCCTTCTTCTCAAAATCAAAAGACCAAATTAAAACTGTTGTCTATATTGACTCTGAACTAAACCCCTTCCCTTAATCTCTAAATTCAAATCGCAATAAATCCCATTATCAATTATTGAAAACCTGCTACTTATCTCTTATTTCCTTGACCAATTGTTCTATCTGCCAACTCCCAGCCCAATTGCAGCGCCTTTGAGTTAATCTCTATGAAACTCTTTGGGACCCTAACCTCAACCGCCCTTTTCAACGAATCAAGTTTAACCCATCCGGTGATGCGCCCAACCGCACCCAATGTCAAAATATTGGCAAAAAGCTCCCTGCCCAACTCCTCCCGAGCGGTTCTTGAAAAAGGCAAACAAAGCGTATTGAGATGAAAACACTCCCGCACATAAAAATCATCAATCACCGCCATTCCCCGTAACTTCAAATCCGGAAGGTATTTATCAACCGCCTGCTGACTCAAACCTACGAGCAAATCCAGCCGCCGGCATTTTGGATAAAGTATCGGCTCATCACTGATGATGACATCTGCCCTTGATGCGCCACCCCTTGCCTCAGGTCCATAACTCTGGGTCTGAACCACAAACCAGCCATCATAAACACCTGCCGCCTCAGATAGAATCACACTCGCAAGAATCACACCCTGACCACCTGTCCCTGCCAACCTGATTTCTATCCTCTTCATCCCCTTGCGCGGTTTCTGACCTCCTGATAAAGTTCGGTATAGGGTGGAACTTCAATCTGGTCATGCAGCACACCAATCACAAACTTATCCTTCACCTGCCACGGGTCTGCAACCTTTTTGACATCAATCGCACGGCTTTTCAGCCACTCCAGCATCTTCACCGCATCACCAAGACCCTGGTGCCGACCGTAAAATGTCGGGCACTGACTGATAACCTCAACAACACTAAACCCCTTCTTTGTCAGCGCCATTTCAATCATCCTCTTCATATGCAGGATATGAAAGGTGGTGCTACGGGCAACAAACATCGCGCCTGCCGCCTTGGCAATAAAGCAAACATCAAAACTCCTTTCAACATTGCCATAAGGTGCGGTTGTTGCCTTTTCATGGGTTGGTGTTGTCGGTGAATACTGACCCCCGGTCATACCATAGGTGAAGTTATTGACCACAATCACAGTAATATCCAGATTGCGCCTTGCAGTGTGAATGAAATGATTCCCGCCAATCGCCATAAGGTCGCCATCACCGCCAATCACCACCGCCTTCATCTCCGGCTTTGCCAGTTTCACACCGGTTGCTGCGGGCAAAGCCCTGCCGTGCAGGGTATGAAATGTATCGCAGTCCAGATAACCCGGCACCCTTGATGAACAGCCAATCCCGGAAATAACGCACAATTCATCCTGACCGATGCCTAAATCAATAAATGCGCGCACCATTGTTGCCATTATTGTGCCGATGCCGCAACCAGGACAGAGGATATGGGGAAACCTTTCATCCAGCCGAAAGTAGTCAAGAAATCGCTCGCCCTTTAACTCAATCACAGCGCCTCAACAATCTCCTCAGGTATGAGCATCTCACCATCATAACGCTGAACCGAAACCACCGCCACCTGCAGACTCACAGTCCGCTCCACCTCCCGATAAAGTTGACCCTGATTCATCTCCGGCACAATCACCCGCCGCGCACTGCGCAAAAGCCCGATAAGCCTTTCTGTTGGAAATGGCCAAATCATCCTCAACCTCAAAATTCCTACCCTCCTGCCACTCTTGCGCTCAAACTGATACTTTGCCTCCACCGCCGACCTTGCCGCACTGCCATAACACACAATCACCGTTTCCGAACCCAAATCCTTGTAATCCAAATCCCAGAGCCAGGAACGGTTGTCCTCAATCTTTTTCCTCAGGCGGTCAAGGTTCCACTTGATAATCTCCGGCTCATCAGTTGGAAAACCATCCTTGCGATGGGTCAGACCGGTAAGGTGAATCCGGTAACCCTCACCAAAACTGGCAATCCGCGCATCATAATTATTACCGTCATCATAGTGAAAATAACTCTCCCTCGGCGGCTTGGGCTTATCCGCCTGCCACAGTTTCACCTCTTCGGGCAACTCCACCACCTCCCGCATATGCCCGACAATCTCATCCATCAACACAATCACCGGCAGGCGCAAACGCTCTGAGATATTCACCGCCTCAACCGTCAAATCAAAACACTCTTTGACACTCCAGGGACAAAGGGCAACAATCGGATGGTCACCATGGGTCCCATACCTTGCCTGCATCACATCAGCCTGCGATGTCCTTGTGGGCGTGCCGGTTGCCGGACCGCCCCGCATCACATTCACAATCACGCACGGCAGTTCTGCCATTACTGAATAGCCAATCCCCTCCTGCATCAAGGAAAAACCCGGACCTGATGTTGCGGTCATCGCCTTCAGCCCGGCAGCGGTCGCCCCGTTCATACAAGAGATTGAACCAATCTCATCCTCCATCTGAATGTAGGTCCCGCCGACCTTGGGCAACTCCCTTGCCAGATACTCGGCAATCTCGGTTGAAGGCGTTATCGGATAACCGGCAAAGAACCTGACCCCGGCGCGCAGCGCACCAATCGCACACGCCTCATTACCGGATAAAAGTTGCCTCATTTCTCCTTTCCCGCCCTGGTCACAAAGATTGCCAAATCCGGACAGCGCAACTCACAAAGCCGGCAACCGATACACCTTTCCGGATGCAAAACCGCAACCTTAAACCGCTCATCCAGCCCCAGAGTCTGGGTCGGACAGAACTCAACGCATATCCGGCACCCCTTACAGAAATGCCTGAGCAACCGGTGCCGGTGTCCTTTCGGACCAACCACCTCTACCGGCTCCTCAAGCAAAAACTTCTTCATCAAGAAATCCCGGCTAAAAAATGGCGGCCGAATCCTCTGGCGCCTGCTGACTTAAACACATATAAATTAACTTATAACCAAACCAGCCTCCTTGTCAAACCCATTCAAGTCCGGGCAGAAACGCCGACCGCCATCCGCTACCCGCCGACCGCCATCCGCCTTCCGCTATCCGCGAACCGCCTTCCGCTATCCGCCTTCTGCTAATTTATCCTGCCTATCAATTTGGTCAGCATCATTTTTACCTTCTCATACTCACTGTCCAATCGCCGGCACTCACTCTCGGTAATATAACCCAAATCCCGGGAAAGATAAAGTTGATAGCGAACCTCTTCGCAGGAACCTATCGCTATATCAACAAAGTGGGCAAATTCCTTGCTGCTTCTTCTTGCCGCACCTTCCACAAGATTCATCGGGATGGAGTATGCCGACCTTCTCATCTGCTGAGCCAAACCATAAAGTTCTTCTTTGGGAAAACGGGAAGTTGATTTATAGATTTCTATTACCAACTGATGCGATAGATTAAACACATCATATTCATATACCTTACGCATTCTTCCTCCTTTCAGCGGTGAGCGGAGAGCGGACAAGCGGCAAGCGGTCTTCCGCAATCCCTTTTAAGTCAGGGACAAGATTCAGACTCAGAAATCAGGGTTCTTTGACAATTTGGAGTAAACAGCACGTCGCAATCCCTTTTAAGTCAGGGACAAGATTCAGACTCAAAGAAATTCACATCTTGCCAAGCAACCACGAGAAGCGGGCAGTCGCAATCCCTTTTAAGTCAGGGACAGAATT
>CAZNRV010000079.1:0-6046 GCA_964575495.1 uncultured bacterium | reverse complement strand
TGTCATTTTAGTATCATCACAGTATAAGGATAAGGCAAACATCATCACCATCGCCTGGTACTGTCCGGTTTCGTTCAAGCCGCCGATAATCGGCATCGCGGTGGGCAAGAGCCGGTTTTCTGCCGAGTTGATAAAAAGGTGCAAGGAGTTTATCGTGAATGTCCCGGACTGGCGTCTGTTTGATGCAATGCTTTACTGCGGCACCCATTCAGGCAGAGATGTGGACAAGTTCAAGGAAACAAAACTGACACCGGCAAAGGCGACTAAACTGCTCGGGGCGCCGAAAATCAGGGAGTGTATTGGCGCAATTGAATGTTCACTGGTTGATGAGAAACTTATCGGCGACCATATTATGTTCTTTGGCGAGGTTCTTTATGCTGAGGCAGAGGAGGTTCTTTTTCATAACGGGCTCTGGGACACTTCAAAGGCAGAACTGATTTATCACCTTGGCGGCAGCTGTTTTATGAAATCCTGCCCGGCAGAGGAAGTAAAATAAACTCGACCGGCTGAAAATAAGGGCTTAAGAAAGCGGCGCTACCAGATAATTCTGCTCCAGTCCTTCTGCTTCAAACTTTCGGCAGCAGCGTCGGCGATCGCCAGTTTTTCATGCCGGAGCAGGTCGTCGGACACGATATTTTCTGCATTGGCAGGGTCGCGGTAAGGTGAGCCGGGAAAGACATCACGGAGATAAGCAAGGATATGCTCAATATTGCTGACCAGCATTCCCTTCGGGCGCCTGCGCATCGCATCAATCACTACCAGTTCGAGGAAGAATGAAGGAAACTGCAGTTCCCGCAGGGTCCGCCAGATTTTGAGCACTTTGATTTCATTGATGCAGCCGGAGTCGCGAATGAGCTTATTGTGGGTTTCAAAATTGGTGCGGGTCGTCCGGTTGCGGGCAGTTTCAAATATGAGGTGATTGTTACCAGCACCCCATTCCTGCTTTGCGGGAATCAGGTCAATTGCCAGACCTTTATATTCAAGACCAATGGAGATGTTCTGGCGGATAGGCGTAAAGTCATGTTTCTTCAGCCAGTTAAAGAAGTGCTCGTAGATTTTTGGCATTTCCAGGGGCGTGCGCGGACCAAGCGAAATCAAGAGGTCAACATCGGTGCCGCCTTTTACCCGCGTCCCCTTTGCATATGAACCGCCTGGCTCAATTTTGATGAGATAGCGTCCTGCCCATTGTTTTATTATCGGGTCCAAATCATTGGCTGCGAGCTGCGCCGGGGATTCACTGCCGGTGGGCAATTCATATTTAGCCAGAACAAACCGCAAATATTCATCTGGACTCATAACCACCTCCTGAATTAACTAATACCAGCAAAAAATGGCTTACCATATTCAATGGCTCAGTTCCTATTCATTTTTAAGATAACAAATTTTTATGGCAAAGTCAAGTCTAAACAAACATTATCACGTCCTTGCCGGACGGAGGATGACAATGGGCGTGAGTTCATCACCCTGACCCGCCGGGTTGTCGCGCATCGCCTCCTCAACGAGCGCAATATCCAGTCCGGCAGAGGCGCCTACAACTGTGCAACCGAAGATGTCATTGGCATCAACAACCGCCACCGGACAGCCAAGGGCAGCGGCCAGTTGTTGCGCAACACCATCCGGGTCCTTGGGACCTAAAATCACACATTCATAAAACTCCTTGACACCTGATGTATGGGCGGCATCAATCATCGCCGCCTGCTTGCCCGCCACCCGATAAAAGTCGCCACTTCTGCCCCTGAGTTTGCCCCAGAAACCGGCGATGGCAGCACGCAGAATCCTTACCAATCCAACCTCGTCAATGGCACACTGCATTGACCAGGGCGAACGCAAACCGATGCCGTAGGGCACCTTTTTCACAAACCGCCACAGGATGTTTGCCCAGAAACCGGGCTTGATTTCGCTGATTGGTATCGCCCGCCCCTGAATTGCGGCAACCGGGCTTTCGGCAATGGTCAGAATATCACCGGGCTGCAAAAGCGAGCCGGCATAGCGTTTCACCTCCCCGATCAGGTCATCGCCCCTGTTCAAGACATGGGTCTTGCCCCGGATGCGCTCAACCTGACCTCTTCGGGTATCAATTATCCTCGGCTTGGGTTTTGACATAAGGTGAATTTAGCAATCAGGTAGAAGAAATCAACACCCTTTTGACTAATGCCTGAGAGGTTTTTATACTCGGTCGTGGCAAGAGCAATCGGCGCCGCGCCAGACACCCAAGCTTCCCGCTCCGGTTTTACCCGGCGGGTTGGTCTTTTTACCCTCGGGACATTGATTTCCCGGCTCTTGGGCGTGGTGCGCGAATCGGTATTTGCCTATCTCTTCGGCGCGGGACTGGCAACTGACGCCTTCAATGTTGCCTTCCGCATCCCGAATTTTTTCCGCGACCTTTTTGCCGAGAGTGCACTTTCTGCCGCATTTGTGCCCACATTTGTGACCAGCATCCGTGCCAGCGATGAGGAGAGGACATGGCGTTTTGCCGCCAATATGTTCAACACGATTATGCTCGTCATCAGCATGCTTGTGCTTTTGGGTATCATTTTTGCCCCGGTTATTGTCAAGGTAGTTGCCTGGGGCTTTCGTCCCGACCCGGAGAAACTAACGCTGACCATCACCCTGACGAGAATTATGTTTCCCTTCCTGCTCTTTGTTGCCCTTGCCGCCTGGGCAATGGGCATCCTCAATGCCTGTGGCAGTTTCTTTATCCCGGCAGTAGCACCTGCGTTTTTTAACATCCTCTCCGCAGTTTTTCCGCTTGCCACCTATGCCCTTTTCACGCTTGGGGGTTATCATCCGATTTTGGGCATGGCTTATGGTGTCACAATTGGCGCTTTGTTTCAGTTTTTAATTCAAATGCCCAGGCTGCACTCTTTTGGTTTCCGCTATGCCCCTGTTCTTGATTTCAAAGACCCGGAACTGCGCCAGGTCTTTGTCCGCTGGCTGCCGATGGTTTTTGGGCTTGCCACCTGGCAGGTAAACTTTTTAGTCAACACCTTCCTCTTGACATTTCTGCCTCAGGGTTCGGTAACCTGGGTGAGTTATGCCTATCGGATTCAGCACCTGCCTGCCGGGCTTTTTGGTGTGGCGATTGGCACGGTTGCACTTGCCCAGTTTGCCCATACTGCGGGCGCGAAGGTTGACCGGGAACAGTTTGCCCATGGTCTCAATCTGGTTTCGGTTCTGACTCTGCCGGCAGCGGTGTTGCTTTTGGTTCTCTCGGTGCCGGTTGTCAGGCTGGTTTACCAGCACGGTCGCTTCACCCCTCTTGACACGCACTTGACCGCGCAGGCGCTTGCCCTTTATGCCTTAGGTGTCTGGCCGGCGGCCGCAACCAGAAACTGCGCTGCCGGATTTTATGCCTTGGGCAACACCAGGACACCGGCGCTGATTGCGCTCGTCGTTGTCAGTCTGAACATCATCATCAACCTGATTCTGATGCGCTTTATCGGCTTTCGCTCCTTCCCCCTTGCTGCCTCTATCACCCAACTGCTCAACTTTTCTTTGCTCTTTTTATTCCTTTACCGGCAACAAAGCGATATCCTTGATTACCATCTTCTCAGCGTCTTTTTGCGCACCCTGCTCGCCGCGCTGCTCTGCGGTCTTGTTGCCCACGGGGTCGGTTATCTCTTTGAGCGACTGGTCACGCCTGCGCGTTTTGTAATTCAGCTGTTGGAGATTTCCCTTGCCGGTGGTGCCGGTCTAATAAGTTATTATCTCTTTGCCCGGATTCTGCGCATCGAGGAGGTAAAGGATGCCATCCGCAGTTTCTTTAGCCGCCAGCGCGCTGCCGGAAAAGTTTGAGCGCGACCGGGCGATTGACACCTTCAGGGGTGTGCTGCTTGCCCTGATGGTTATTGGCAATTACCTCGGTCAGATTCAGACTGTGCCCGTTTATCTGGCTCATGCCCAGCCTTTAAAGGGAATAACCGTTGTTGACCTCGGCTTTCCCCTGTTTCTTTTCATCCTCGGGCTGGTTTTGCCTGGGTCGCTGAGGCGCCGGCTTGAGCACAGAGGCAAATGGAAAACGGTCTATCATTTTCTCAAACGCTATTTACTTCTCATCCTCTTCGGCATTGCCGGCAATCTCGTGCTCGGTCAGCCGATTTTCACGAACTGGTCGGTTCTGCAATCAATCGGTCTTGCCGGGCTCATCTCACTGCCCTTTGCGTTCCTTGCGCCCGCTGTCAGGCTGGTCTTGGGCGTCGGTCTGGTCGGGCTTCATCAGGCAATTCTGAACCTCGGTTATCAGCAATGGCTTTTGACCAATGAGCAGGGCGACCTGGCAGGCATCTTTGGCGGCTTTGCCTGGGCTGGTGTTATCCTTATCGCCAGCTTTGTCGGGGCAGGAGGCAAATCGATTTGCCGCGCGCTCTTTTCCGGACTCTTCTTTTCCCTTGCTGGAATTTTCCTGAGCGTCTGGCTGCCCCTGACCAAACCGCTCGCCACCGCCTCCTACACCCTTTTCACCATTGGTCTTGGCGGTCTTGGCTTGACACTTTTCCTCATCCTTGACCGGCTCGTTCAGGTCCGGCTTGAGCATTTCGTCATCCTTGGTGTCAACCCGCTTTTTGTCTATATGCTTGCTGGTGTCCTGTCCACCCTTTTTGCCCGCATTCTGCCCGCACCCGCGCCGCTGCTGATGATTGCCCTTGCCGGCGCAATCTATTTTCTGACATTTGCTGCCGCCCTTTTGCTCTATAAAAGAAATTGGTTGCTAAAACTGTAATTTCCTGTTAAAATATATTCAGGTATGCCGATAAGATATTACAGCACAAAAAGGGTGCAGGCGCCGATCTTGATTGCCTGCTGGCCCGGTATGGGACATGTCGGCATTCTTGCCGCCAGTTACCTGCGGGTAAAACTGAACGGTGAGCCCTATGCCGAAATTGATGCCACCCCGTATTTTCTGCCCGATGCGATTGAGGTGGAGGACGGTATCGGCAGAATCCCGCTGCCTCCAAGGCAGCAGGTCTTTTATGTTAACGAACCGCCCCTCTTGGTGTTTGAAGGTGAGGCGCAGATTTCCGGGGAACCCGGGATAAAGATTGCCAGCGAACTATTGGACATTGCACAGCAGGCTGGCGTGAGAACCGTGTTTACCGGTGCGGCTTTTGCCATGCCCATGAGTTACCGTCAGTCTCCCAAGGTGTTTGGTGTTGCCACTGACGAGCTCTTGCGCCAGCGCTTTATCAGCCTCGGGATTGAGCCGCTTGCCGAAGGCAGAATCTCTGGACTTAACGGGCTGCTTTTGGGTCTTGCCAAATCCCGCTCAATTCCGGCTGCCAGTTTCCTCGCCACGATGCCACAGTATGCGATTGAGGCGCCCAACCCCAAGGCGTCCAAGGCGGTGATTGAGGTTTTCTGCCGGATACTGAACACCAGTGTGGACATGATCGAACTTGACGAGCGGATAAAGGATGCGGACCGGATGATGGGCGAGTTTGAACGTCGGGTTGCGGCTGCACTTGAGGCGCTGCGCCAGCAGACCGATTCCCGGCTTGATTCCGAGCCCGGCGAGCAGACCGAAACCGGTGAGGCACCCGAACCCCATGAACTGATGGCTCATATTGAACGGCTTTTTGAGGAGGCGCAAAGGGACAAATCCAAGGCAAAGGAACTCAAAGAGGAACTTGACCGCTGGGGGCTCTTCAAGCTTTATGAAGACCGATTTTTAGACCTGTTTGACAAAAAACGCCCGAAACAGTAAAACACCCGAAAATCTGTAGTCAGGGCAAATTTTAACCCTGTTATTACCGCTCAGCGACCCCCTTAAAAATAGCTTCAGGCACGACCGATTTTGGCATCAGCGCTCTCCAAAAATTGGAAAGCGAAAACGACCGTTCAGCCTGAAATTAGAGATTAATTAAAACCGCAAAGAAAAATTGAACTCAATTTTTGCCCCGACAGAACTTCTAAGTGCCAGTTCAACCACCGTAGTGGTGGGGGGGACATGCCCCTGGGAAGAAAGGCGATAAACCAAAAACTCATTAACTAATTGCCAATGCGTGCCTTACAGCAAGTTTGCCAATAACCCTTCAAACATCTCCGTTAA
>CAZNRV010000078.1:0-1648 GCA_964575495.1 uncultured bacterium | reverse complement strand
CCTCTTTCTTAAAGGAGATTGCCACCTGCCTTTGGCAGAACGCAATGACACAGGCGTGGGGGCCCGCGCAATGACTGTTCCTTCTTCGTCATTCCGAGCCTGCCAAGGCGAAGGAATCTCTTGTCTCAGATTGCCACGCTCCCTTGGAGAGTTCTATGTTCTTAGTTTCAAGTCCCAGTTATCAGAGCCACGAACCAGCCTGGCGCTTGCAATGGCAGGAGAAGAAAAGGACCTGTCCGAGCACATCACTTACTCATACTGCAGATTGTCCTGCCTTAAATCGGGGCTGGGTTATAGCGGGATGAGTTGTAAGGTAGTTCTTGAAGGTGAAAGCCGGGGTTGTATAATTGGCTATAAGTTAAAAGGTGAGGTAATATGGCGATGACATTTGCCGAGAAACTCTTAGCCCGCAAGGCAGGTAAGGAAAAGGTTACAGCCGGTGAGATTGTTTTCTGTAAGCCGGACCGGCTTTTAATGCATGATAATGCCGCAGCCATCACCGATAAAATCGGTAAGGAACTTGCCGAGTTTGGGGTCAGGGACCCGGAACAGATTGTTATCGTGCTTGACCACACGATTCCGGCAGTGGATGAGAAGACCGCAACCGGGCATAAGCAGGTCAGGGATTTTGTTGATAAATACGGTGTGAAGCATTTCTTTGATGTCGGAACCGGTGTGTGTCATCAGGTGATGGTGGAGAAGGGGCTTGTGTTGCCCGGTATGCTTGCGGTCGGTTCGGATTCCCATACCTGTTCCTATGGTGCGGTTAATGCCTTTGCCACCGGGATTGACCGGACCGAGGCGGCAGCACTGCTCTTGACCGGTGAGACCTGGTTCAAGGTGCCGCAGTCAATCAAGATAAATTTGAAGGGAAGACTGGGTGAACTGGTTACTGCCAAAGATTTAATTCTGACCATTATCGGAGCGCTTGGCGCGGATGGCGCGGATTACTGTTCAGTTGAGTTCTGGGGTGATATCGGGCACCTCACCATTGATGACCGGTTCACGATTGCCAATATGGGTGTGGAGATGGGGGCAAAGGATGCGGTCTTTCCGGTTGATGAGATAACCCGGGGTTTTCTTGCCGCAATCGGCATTGAACGCAGGGAATGGCAGGAGGTCTGGGCAGATGCCGGTGCGGTTTACCGCCAGGAGTTGACATTTGAGATGGACAGGATTGTGCCGGTGGTTGCGGCACCGCATAAGGTTGACAATGTGAAGCCGGCAAGCGAATTGAAGGATGTTTTTGTCCAGCAGTGTCTGATCGGCACCTGTACCAATGGCCGTGCCTCGGACTTTGGTCTGGCAGCAGAGATAATCGGCAGAAGAAAGGTTTCACCCAGAACCAGGCTGCTTTTGCTGCCGGCATCCAAGAGCGAACTGGAGAAGGCGCTGGATGCGGGTGATATCCAGACGCTGATTGAGGCGGGCGGAATATTGTTGCCGCCGGGTTGCGGTCCCTGTCTTGGTGCTCATCAGGGTGTGCTGGCACCGGGTGAACGCTGCATTTCTACTGCCAATCGTAATTTCAAGGGCAGGATGGGCTGCCGGGAGGCGGAGATTTACCTGGCAAGTCCGGCAACAGTTGCGGCAAGCGCCTTGACCGGAAGGATAACCGACCCGCGGGAGGTGATGTAAAATGAAGGTC
>CAZNRV010000077.1:0-1578 GCA_964575495.1 uncultured bacterium | reverse complement strand
AATGGGCACAAAAGGCACAACATCAGTTGCGCCAATACGCGGATGCTCACCCTGATGCTTGGTCAGGTCAATGACTTCGGCAGCGGTTTTGCAGGCACGAAACGCCGCCTCAAGAACCGCCTCGGGCTCACCCACAAAACTGATTACCGCCCGATTGTGGTCAGGGTTCATCTCCTGGTCCAAAAGGGTAACGCCGGTAACCGACCTGATAGCACCAACGATACGCTCAATTACCTCGGGTCTTCTGCCTTCACTGAAATTGGGAACACATTCAACAATTCTTCTCATTTTGACTCCTTATTTTCGTAATTTTTTTATATTAACCGCCCGTTCACAACTGTCAACCTTGCGTTCCTAACCCAATTAGGGCAGGATTGCTTTATAAGTATTATGTTATAAAATTAATTATGCCAAAGGCGCTATGTATGTTTTCCGGTGGGCTGGACTCAATCCTTGCCTGCCGGCTCATCCTTGAGCAAAAGGTTGAGGTAACCGCTCTTTACTTTCTCAACCCCTTTCACCAGATTCCGAAAACAGCCGGTCAATACCAGGTGCGCAGGGCAACAGCAGAACTTGGCATTCCGCTTAAAATTATCCCTTTACGCAACGAGTATATCCAGCTGATAAAAAAACCAAAGCATGGCTATGGCGCAGGTATGAACCCCTGCATTGATTGCCGGATTTTCACCTTTTCCTTGGCAAAAAGGTTTATGGAACAGACCGGTGCCGATTTTGTCTTTTCTGGGGAGGTCCTTGGTCAGCGTCCATTATCCCAGCATTTGCAGGCAATGAAGATGATTGCAAAAAACTCCGGACTTGAGGGCAAACTTTTGCGCCCACTTTCTGCCCGCCTGCTTGAACCGACACTACCGGAAATAGAGGGTCTGATTCAACGAGAAAGGTTACTTAACCTTCAGGGCAGGTCACGCAAGCCCCAGCTTGCCCTTGCTGAAAAATATTGCATTAAGGACTATCCTAACCCTGCTGGTGGTTGCCTTTTAACCGACAAAAAATTTTCCTCCCGCCTCAGCGAGGCGTTTGCCCATAATGAGGAAACAGTCAGAGATGTAAAGATTCTGCGCATTGGCAGGCATTTCCGGCTCCCTTCAGGAAAAAAGGTTATTGTTGGCAGAAATGAAAGGGAAAACCGGGTTCTTTATAACCTCGCTTCCCAAGCCGATACAATCCTTGAGCCCTTTGACATCCCTGGACCATTGGTTATCCTTGTCAAATCCGGCTCAGCTGAGGATATTGAAACCGCAGCCCGGCTTTGCGCCCGCTACTCTGATGGCAAGGACCTTGAGCGGGTTAAAATCCGCTCTGCTGACCGGACTCTCAATGTTTCCCCACTTGAACAGGAAAAAGTCAGGCAAATCCTTGTTGACTGAAACTTCTCTGTTGATAATTTAAACTTTACATTTTATAGACATTATCAATTTGCCAGTCAAACGGTTCACAATTACCTCCCAGCAAAAAATCTGCAAAAATTTAAGTGTACATAAAAATATACAAAATTACTCAAGGTCAAATCGCGTTATCCTGCGCATTTCCGAAACTTAGCAAAAAATCACTTTTATT
>CAZNRV010000076.1:0-1682 GCA_964575495.1 uncultured bacterium | reverse complement strand
GTTTATGCTTTATCACTTCCTTTCCCCGCTCGCCGCAGTATTTTCCCCTTTTAATCTCTTCCGTTACATAACCTTCAGAGCGGCAATGGCAGGTGCAACCGCAATAATCCTCACGCTTTGTTTTGGCGCACCTTTAATCAGAGTGGTTAAGAAGCTCCAGTTAGGTCAGAACATCCGCGAGGAGGTTCCGGAAAGGCACAGGCAAAAGGCAGGGACACCGACGATGGGCGGGGTGCTGATGCTGGTAGCTGCGATTATGGGGATTCTGCTCTTTGGCGATTTGAGAAATCAGGGGGTCCAACTCGGCATCGGGGTTCTGGTTCTTCTCGGGCTTTTAGGTCTCTGGGATGATTATGTCAAAGTGCGGGGCGGCAAGGCGCGGGGCATCAATAAACGGACCAAGTTACTCTTTCAGTTTTTGGTGTCAGCCGGGGTGGGTGCTGTCCTCTACTTTTTTCCCACTGACCCAGGGATAAAAACAAAAACTAACTTTCTTTTCATTAAAAACATCATCGTTGACTTTGGTGTTTTTTATATTCCCTTGGTGATGTTAATTATGGTAGGCTCTTCAAATGCGGTAAACTTAAGCGATGGACTTGATGGACTTGCTGCCGGTCTGCTGGCGGTTGCACTGGCAGCTTATAGTGTTCTCTGCTATATCACCGGTCACATCAAAATTGCACAATATCTCAATATTCAGTATGTATCCGCAAGCGCGGAGATGACCGTTTTTTGCCTAGCGCTTACCGGTGCGAGTCTTGGTTTTCTCTGGTTCAACAGTCATCCGGCTGAAATCTTTATGGGCGACACCGGTTCATTGCCATTAGGTGGTGCGCTCGGTCTCGCCGCTATCTTCTCGAAACATGAACTCCTTTTGCCTCTCATCGGCGGGGTTTTCGTGCTTGAGGCTGGTTCTGTGCTCCTTCAGATTATTGTTTTTCATTCCACCGGTAGCAAAAGGCTTTTCAAGATGGCGCCACTTCATCACCACTATGAATTAAAAGGTTTGCAGGAACCAAAGATTGTCGCCCGGTTGACAATTCTTGCTGTCTTGATGGCGATGCTAGCGCTGGCGACATTAAAGGTGCGCTGATGAGCAGGACTTTACTTCTGCCAGACCAGCAAGGCAAGTGCTTCGTAGTATTGGGTCTCGGTCGTGCCGGCAGGACGATAGCCAGTGCTTTGGTCAGGGCACAGGGTTTGGTTTGGGCATACGATGACAACGAATTGGTCTGGAAACACCGGGAAGTCAAAACTCTCTGTGAGCGAGGCTTGAAACGGCTTGGCAGGGAAAGTATTGATGATTTCATCAGACAAGGGTTCCCCTACAACGGTCCTCGGTCTTCCGTCTCCTTTCTTCCTTCTGTCTTCGGTCCTCGGTCTTCCGTCTCCTCGAAGAGGTTACCGACTGTTATTGTTAGCCCAGGTTTTGCTCCAGCACACAAACTCATCCACTTCTTCAACAAAACTAAGATACCTGTCATTGACGAACTTGATTTTGCCAGCAAATTTCTGCCGGGCAAAGTCATTGCCGTTACCGGGACCAACGGCAAATCAACCACATCTGCCCTGATTGCGGCTATCCTTAAGGAAACGGGCAACAAGGTATTTCTCGGTGGTAACATTGCCCCGGGCAGACCGGTTTCCGCAGCCCTGCTACTTCCACCTAAAGACTACTATGT
>CAZNRV010000075.1:0-4101 GCA_964575495.1 uncultured bacterium | reverse complement strand
TTCCGAGCCAATGATGATGGCGTTTTCTTCTGGTAAAATCTTTAAGACATACCTTCTTTCACCAAAGGCAATCTTCAACCCTTTGCGCTGACCAATGGTGAAGTTGGCAATACCCGGATGTTCGCCTAAAAGTTTACCCGAAGTGTCATAAACCGGTCCTGGCTGGAAGAGTTCAGGATGCCGCTGTTTGAGAAATCCGGCGTAGTCGTTATCAGGGATAAAGCATATCTCCTGACTTTCCTCTTTGTCGGCATTGGGCAATGAGAACTGTTTTGCCTTCGCGCGCACCTCTTTTTTTGTCAATTCACCGACCGGCAGCAGCAGGTTTACCAGTTGTTCCTGGGTAAGTGAATAAAGAAAATAGGACTGGTCTTTTCCCACATCAACGCCTTTCAATAGCTGATACTGACCTTGCTTGTCTTTTTTTATGCGGGCGTGATGACCGGTGGCGATGAATTTAGCTTTCAGTTTATCTGCCTCTTTGCGCAGCAGCGGGAATTTTATCAGCTCGTTGCAACGGATACAGGGATTGGGTGTTCTGCCTCTGCTGTACTCCTGACAGAAATTATCGATCACCAGTTCTTCAAATTCCTGAGTGAAGTTAATGATGTAAAACGGGATGCCGAGACGCACTGCCACCATTTTTGCTGTTTCGCCGCCAACCGAACCACAACAGGAACCAGGGTTCTTAAAGAGTTTCATTGTCATGCCAATTACCTCATACCCCTCTGCCTTTAATAGCGTGGCAGCAATCGCAGAGTCAACGCCGCCGGAAAGCGCCACAACAACGCGCATAAGGTATCAGCCACTGCCGAGGAGGTTGCGAATTGTCTGCCAGAGCCGCTCGTGTGCTTGTTGAGGAACATCCCGTCCGCATTCAATACGGCAGTAATGAACCGTCCTTTTCAGACTGCGAACCAAATGGGCGCAATGAGCGCAGCTCTGGATATGAATAAGGAGACGCTGCCTTATTTCCTCAGAGACCTCTCCTTCAACATAGAGGACAGCCCATTCTTCCAATTCAACGCAGTCACAGGTGGCTTTTTTTCTCTTACCTTTATCCTTCATAAATTTTCCTTTTAGAGATAGTTTACCAGCTGCTGCCTTAAAGCCAGCCGACCCCGATGCAGTCTTGATTTAACAGCCGGCACCGAAAGTTTCAGGATTTTACTTACCTCTTCATTGCTCAAACCTTCAAGGTCGCGCAGGACAACCACGGCGCGGTATTCTTCAGGCAACTGTTCAACCGCCTGGTCCAGTTTTTCCCTTAGCCGCTTTTGCTGAAATGCCTCTTCTGGAGTTTGACCGGTGTCAGGCAGGTCAAATTTAAGATTGTCGCTCTCCGGAATTGAGGCGTCAAGAGAAACAACCTCTGTCTTTTTCCGCCGGCGCAGGCGAGTAAGACTGACATTGGTGGCAATGCGGTAAAGCCAGGTATAGAAACTGGATTTGAATGCGAACTTGGGGATAAAACGATAAACGCGCAGAAATGTGTCCTGAAGGGCTTCGGCTGCGTCCTCTTCATTGCCCAAAAGGCGATAGGCAATGTTATATACCTTGCGTTCGTAGCGCCGCACCAGTTCTTCAAACGCCTCCATATGGCCATGCTGGACCCGGCGCACCAGTTCCTCATCCGGAACCGGTAGACCAGGAACCGCTACCTGTAAACTCTTATTTTCTGGCACAGACAAAAGAATAATCAACCCTCCGGATTTGTCAACGCGGCTCGGCGCTACTTCTCCTTCGCCGGAACAACCCGCTGGCCGCGCCATCTTCCCGGTGAGTTGTCAAAGACCTGAACGATGTGATAGATGACGCCGATTGATTTGTGCGGCGATTCACCATGGAAATAGTCATGCACGAGGTTGATGTAGTCCACCACCTGTTTTTCATACTCAGTAAGGTTGGGGTCATCGGGATGGAGCATCTGGGCAATACAGCGCAACTCATAGGATTTCGGCAGGTCAAGAAAGACAATCGCCACACCTGGGTCGGTCATCTGATTGAGAAAGGTATGGGTCGCAAAATCGGGCCGGGAATAGAGTTCGAGCGAGGTCTGTTTGGTCAAATCAAAAACCTCGGCGCCATCCTGATAAAGGCTTTCCAATACATTGAGCTTTATCTCAATAGAGTCATTGGCAGTTTGCTTGAGCAGGGCAATCATTTCCGGCAGTTTTTCCTGCTTTGGCAGCCAGCCCATCCCTTTGACTGCATTGTTGATGGAAAAATAACTATCCTCTCTTCTTCTGCCGTGAGTGGCAACGATGCCGTTGTGCGGTCCGGCAATCTCCGGCATCTCCATACTCTGATTTTTCAGCAGCTGTTTAATCTGCGCCAGTTGGGCGAGCCGGCGGTCAAAGTTCCACTTGAGAAAATCGGGCGGGAGTTGAACAACAGGAAACTCCTGCCATTTTCCTTCAACCTTTGCCCGGATGATACCCTGGTCCAGTTTTGCTGCATCAACGTTATCCTGATGAAACCAGCCCTGCCAGGCTCCCTTCTTGCCGGAGGAGTCATTCGGGTCAGTGATAAATTTCACATCGTGCCAAAAACGGGCGCTTTGGCTTTCAGGAAATGGTATTCTGGGCATATCCTGTTCAGAGGCGCTTATCAGCATTAGACTGGCAAGAACTATCAAAGTGACTTTTATCATCCTTTTCTCCTTTCATATCTTCAGTATTAAATCTACGGACAATGACAGGCAGGTCTTTGCCGGTTTTGCCCTTCGCACGGTCAATTATCCTGATAATTAGAAAGCCGAGTGCCACTCCGAAACCGGCAAGTATTGCTGCCCCAATGTCATTAATCAACAGCTCGCCCATAATCACACCCAAAATCATCAGCATTGCAGGCAAGCCGAATACCAAAAGCGCTGAGCATGTGCCCGGTCTGATACTGCGGGAAATAACAACAGTTTCTCCCTTGCTCGCACCAATCGGGTTGCGGGCAATGACTGTTCTTTCTCTTTTGCCGGTCCAGTTGCAGAAACCGGCTGCGCCGCAATGGGCACAACCCCCTTCAGGCACAACCAGCACTTCGGCACGCTCACCATTAACACCAACCACCCTGCCGGTTTCCTCCTGAAACTGGCGAATGCTCATTTTTCCTTTTTCTTGCCGGTCTTGAAAAACTGAACAAAAAAACCGGTTACCCCAAGTGCAAGCCACAAAATTGCCATCACCGGCATCGCCAAGCCGTCACCAAGACGAATTCTGGTCTTGCCAAAAAAGCTGAAAATAGCGGCAACAGTAAACCAAGAGCCAACAAATGCGGTGAGTAACGCAATAACCAGACGCTTGACTAAAAGGGCAAGGACCCCACCAACAAGCGCACCAATCAAAATAACAAGCAGATGACCCCAGCCTGAGTAACTCGAGAGAATGGCAGTAAGTAATGCACCAGCAGCCGCACCCAAAAGAAAGATGCTCACTTTAAAAAGAAAAATAGCCAAAAGCGCACCGATGATACCAAGCACGACAGCGGCAACAATAATAAGCCAGCTTGCTGCGCCTGCTTTGATGGCGATAAATGCACCCAGATATGCGCCTAATGCGAAACCAGCAACAATCAAAGTAAACTTCAAAAGCCGGTAACCGAAAAAGGTTATCACCAACCCCAGAGCAAGGGCAAAAATTCCGGGGAGCCAATTAATCGTCAACTTATAAGTATAATCTGTCTACTCATACAGTCAAAATAATGTCAAAACCCCATTATCTTTCTATCATCCTTGCTCAGTTCATCTTCTGCAGTCTGTTCCAGGTCAGCCATTGTCAGGAGTCGGTTATTGCTGGCAGATGCAATGACAGCTTTGAGAACCGCATTTTTGATTTTGCCGTCTGTTAAAGCATAGCGTGCTGCCAGTTGCTGAAAGGAAACATCGGGCGCAAGCCGGGGGCAGTCTTTTAGAAAAAGGGGTCTAATTCGGATGAGGGCGCGCTGATAAGACCTTTGCTTAATAGATTGCCAGCTGGCGAAAGGAGTTTCATATTCCCAAAAAGTTCGTCCAACCCGCAGGAAACAAGTTCCAAAAGGCCAATGCCGGTAATTCTTTCTTCTTTCAGTCGCGCAAAGAAAAGCGCAATAAGAATGGCCTTTTCATCC
>CAZNRV010000074.1:0-10229 GCA_964575495.1 uncultured bacterium | reverse complement strand
TCAGCGATACGAGAAGGAAGATTATTCAGAGTCTGAAAATTCTGGAGAATAAACAGTTGACCAATCCCTGGAAGAAGCACGGTTGTATTCCGTTGTAGCAATGCCAACTATCCAGTTTTCAGTTCCAAGTTTCCAGTTCTCAGAACTATGAACCAAAAACCAAGAACTAAGAACCAAGAGAATGGACCTGCCCACAAGCCCCATAACAGGATAAAGAGGTAATTTTTACTTTTTCAATCAGAAAATTCTGGCGGAATGAGAAAGTGGCTTTTTTGTTTGCCTAAAGTGATGGCAATGATATAATGTTGAGTTGATAAAGAGATTTTTGCTGGTGATGATAATCTTTGGCTGGGCAGGAGAAGGGCAGTTTTTCGAGACTTTTGGCGCGCCGAAAGCAAACTATAAGGGTTTGCGGGTTTTGCGTTATCAGGCTTTTGCGTGCGGGTATCTGCTGAGGGTGAAACTTTCGCTCTGGGTGTGTTATTGCTATGTCAAGAACAGCAATGTCAAGTTGAGCCGTTATCAGGGCAGGTTTGTGCCGGATACTTTCAGATTGAAGAGATGCGAGGCGGGTTTTGCTGAATGCTATGAGAGTATTCCTAACTCTATCCGGTTTGTGATTGACAAGGGGCATCTGGCACCGGATGCGGCAATCAAGGTTTTTGGCCGCAATGCGCAGGCGGAGACATACTTTCTGACGAACATCATTCCCCAGTTTGCCAATACCAACCGGTTTATCTGGGCAGGGCTGGAAAAACAGATTCGCAGATGGGGAGAAGGGGATACGGTCTGGGTTGTTACTGGACCAGTGTTTTATCCCCAAAAAGAGACCTGCTGGTTAGGAACACATAATGTTCCGATTCCGCATGCATGTTACTGCGCGGTGCTGCGCAAAAGACCACTAAATACGATTGGCTTTATCGTTCCCAATGACTCAATCCGGCGTTATGCAAGGGATTTGCCCAAGTTTATTGTGAGCGTGGATTCAATTGAGAAACTGACCGGTCTTGACCTCTTTGTGGATTTGCCCAACGATGTTGAGCGGGTTCTGGAGGCAAAGGTTGCGCCCAATCTATGGCATTGACAAGGTTGACTGAAAGGGTTTATTCAGGTATCATCAATCAGGCTTTTTATCATTAAACCAAAGGAGTTAAAATGAAGGTAATTATCACTGACCCGATTGCACCCGAAGGTGTCAAAATCCTGCGGGACGCCGGTTTCACGGTTGACGAGAAACCGGGCATTGCACCGGATGAACTTTTAAAAGTTATTCCTGAATACGATGCGATTATCGTCAGGAGCGCAACCAAGGTCACCGCTGAGGTTATTGCGGCGGGCAAGAATCTGAAGGTGATTGGCAGGGCAGGCGTTGGGCTGGATAATGTGGATAAGAAGGCGGCAGATGCGCGCGGAGTAAAGGTTGTCAATACACCAGAGGCAACATCGGTTTCGGTTGCGGAACTGGCGTTGGGGATGATGTTTGCCTGCGCCCGCTCAATTCCCCAGGCAACCGCATCGCTGCGTGCGGGCAAGTGGGAGAAGAAGGCGTTCAAGGGGACCGAACTTTTCGGCAAGACCCTGGGGATAATCGGTTCAGGCAGGATTGGGACCGAACTGGCAAAGAGGGCTTTAGCATTAGGAATGAAGGTCCTGGTGAATGATTTGCCCGGGGTCAAGCCGCAGTATGGTGTCCTGTGTTCGCTGGATGAGCTTTTAGCGAAATCGGATTTTATATCGCTGCACATTCCTAAGACTCGAGAAACCGAACACATTCTGAACCGTGAGGCTTTTGCCAGGATGAAGAAGGGGGTTTATATTATCAACTGCGCGCGCGGGGGCGTGATTGATGAGGCGGCACTTTATGATGCCCTGGTGTCCGGTCAGGTTGCCGGAGCCGCGCTGGATGTGTTTGAGGAGGAGCCGCTAAAGGATTTCCGGCTTTTTTCTTTGCCGCAGGTGATTGGCACGCCCCATATCGGAGCGCAGACCAGGGAGGGGCAGGCACGGGCAGGAATCGGGATTGCCGAAAAGGTGCGTGATGCATTAAAGGGGGCTTAATGGCAGATGTGCGACCATTTCCTGCGCTGCGCTACAACCAAGCAAAGGTCAGAGACCTGAGTGCGGTCATTACCCAGCCTTATGACAAGATTACACCCAGGATGCAGGAGGGCTATTATGCCCGTGGCCTTTATAACTTTGTCCGTCTGATTCTACCCAAAGAAGAAAATCCGTATGAGAGTTCGGCGCGCACCTGTTCAGAATGGCTGAAAGGTGGGGTCCTGGTTGAGGATGCTGACCCCGCATTTTACATCCTTGAGGAAGAGTTCAAACTGGACAACCGGACATTAAGGCGGAAGGGGTTCATTGGCGCAATACGGGTGGAAGAGTTTGAAAAGGGAACGGTCTTGCCCCATGAGTTCACCCATTCCGGACCAAAGGCTGACCGGCTGAATCTGCTCAGAGCAACCAGGAAGGATTATGAGCAGATATTTCTGCTTTATCCTGATGAAAGGGGTGAGATTGACCCGCTCCTTGAAATCGATGATGAGCCGCTGATGCAGGCGATTGATGAGTTTGGTGTTGTTCACCGGCTCTGGCGGATGGCAGAGCCGGCAAAGCTGCGCGCGCTCGCTTCGTCGCTGAAGGATAGGGTGCTCTTGATTGCTGATGGACACCACCGGTATGAGACCGCACTGAACTACCGTCAGGAGATGGAGAAAAAGGGCGTTGTGCCGAAGGATGCGGCGCTCAGGTTCAAGACCGCAGCCTTTTTCAAGATTACCGACCCGGGTCTGGTGATTTTGCCCACGCACCGGCTGCTCAAGGGGGTTGCACTGAGTCCGGCTGAAGCAGTCAAGCGGCTGGAGGAGTTCTTTGCGGTGAAGCCGGTTTCTGATGAAATGGCAAAATCAGAACTAAAGACCAATAGGAATAAACATTGCTTTGTTGTTTATTTTGGCAAAGGGAAAAGCTATCTCTTGATTCTCAAGCGGACAGATGTGGAATTGGGAAGCCTGAAAGGCAAGAGTCCGGAGTATCGGGAACTGGATGTAGCGCTTTTGCACTCCTTAGTGATTGACAGGGTGTTTGGCATCAAGCCGGAGCAGGTTGAGGGTAGAATTGCCTATGAGCGTTACTGGGATGATA
This sequence comes from uncultured bacterium, assembly GCA_964575495.1. Lineage (GTDB taxonomy): Bacteria > Hydrothermota > Tepidihabitantia > Tepidihabitantales > Tepidihabitantaceae > JAOABP01. The sequence continues at coordinate 7,082 of CAZNRV010000074.1, read as the reverse complement.
CTGTCAGCCGTGTTGATGCCGGCGAGTTTGAACTGGCACTTTTTCTCAATCCGACCCGACCCGAACAGGTCCAGGCACTGGCGAAGAAAATGGAAAGGATGCCCCAGAAGTCAACCGACTTTTATCCGAAACTGATTTCCGGGCTGGTTTTTATGGATGTTGCCGAAGGGAAAACCTTGTACAGGGGATAGCGGCTGTGGATAAAAATGCCCGCTAATCTGACTCCGGAATATAAGCAGGCAGAGGAAAGGTTCAGGCAGGCAAAGAGTCCGGAGGAAAGGCTTGTCTGCCTTGAGGAGATGCTTGCCACCATTCCCAAGCACAAAGGCACTGAGAAGATGCAAGCGGACATCAAGACCCGTATCGCCAAAATCAAACGCGAACTTTCTGAAGGCAAGTCAGGTGGCAAGCGCCAGGACTGGTATTCAGTTGAGAAGCAGGGTGCAGGACAGGTGGTGGTTTTCGGTCCGCCCAATTGCGGCAAGTCGGCGTTAGTCAAGGAGCTGACCGGTCTGGCGACCGAGAGCGCACCCTATCCGTTTACCACCACAAGACCACTTGCCGGGATGATGCAGTTTGAGGATATTCAGATTCAACTGATTGATACCCCGCCGATGGTTTTGGATTCACCTGCCTGGCTCTTTCACATTCTGCGCACCGCTGATACCCTGTGCTGGCTGATTGACCTGGCTGACGATTCCCTGCTTGATACCACCGAACAGATTCAGCAACTTTTGAATCACAATCGCATCGGTTTTACCCCGCAGGAGGGGTTTACGGTCAAGCCCTTGATTCGGGTTGGCACCAAAGCAGATGACAAAGAGGCGCCAGAAAGGCTCTCCATCTTACGCGAACTGATTGGCGATGTTGAGGTGGTGTTGGTTTCGGCAGTTACCAGACAGGGTCTTGAGGAGTTCAAGCGCCGGGTTTTTGATAGCCTGCACATCATCAGGGTTTATACCAAAAAGCCGGGGAAGCCGCCGGATATGAATGAGCCGGTAATATTAAAGACAGATGCGACGATGATTGATGCGGCATATCACCTGCACAAGGACTTTGCAAGAAAACTTGCCTATGCCCGGCTCTGGAACTCATCCGGTTATTCTGGTCAGCGGGTGGAACGGGGACACATCCTGCAGGATAAGGACATTATTGAGTTTCACATTCAGGAGTAAGCCGGTGGAATTCCAGGACCCCAAGCGGTTTGAAGATGGTGGCAAGTTTTTGAGATTTTGGAAAAGATTAGTAGGTTCGGGCTAAGTGTATATAAAAGTACACTAAATTCAGATGGGTAAAATTGAGTTATGTCTCGCAGTTTAGCAACTTAGCCAAAGTTCACCTTTTGTCGGGGCATTATCCCCGTGGTGATTTTGGACCTTTATTGCAATTTGGTCTTTTCCCTCGTTTCTAATTGGATTTGCTGATATCTCTTTTGTTCGGGGTTGATGCCAAGATGAAGATTAAACTCAGGCGCAAGAACTGGAAAAAAGGTTTTGATTGCGAGGCAATCAGGTCTGTTTGTGAAGGTGTTGATAGATTTTTTCACCAAGGCTTGTGCCGATGCCCTTGACTTTGGCGATGTCCTCAATGCTGGCACCGCGTAGTTTTATGATTGAGCCGAAGTGCTGGATTAAAGCCTGACGCCGGGCAGGACCCACACCGGGTATTGTGTCCAGTTCAGAAACCACCATCCTCTTACCCCGTATTTTGCGGTGAAGGGTGATGGCAAAACGATGGGATTCGTCACGGATGCGCTTGAGGAGTTTGAGTGCGGGTGAGGTCAAGGGGATTGCGATTTCCCTGCCGTCAAGGTAATAGAGGGTGTCGGTGCGCTTGGCAAGACCGAGGATGGGAATCTCCTGGTCAAACTGGTGATAGGCGTTGGTTGCAGCCGAAAGTTGACCCTTACCGCCGTCAACCAGCACCAAATCAGGCAGAGGCAGGTTTTTCTCCAGGAGCCCCCTAACCCGGCGGGCGAGAACCTCAGCAATCATCGCAAAGTCATTCGGACCGGATACGGTTCTTATCTTAAACAGCCGGTAATGGCTTTTCAACGGGCGGTCATCCTTGAACACCACAATCGAACCAACCGCATTTGTTCCCTGTGTGTTGGATATGTCAACCCCTTCAATCAATCTTGGCGGTGCCGGCAGGTTAAGGATTGCCGCCAGTTCCTGGTTTGCCTTGGGAATGCGCTCATCTTGGCTCAGAATCTCCAAGAGCGCCTTTTCGGCATTGCGCTGAGCCAGTTCCACTATCTTGAGTTTTTCACCGCGCATTGGTGTAACAATCTTCACCTTCCTATTACGGCGCTGGGCAAACAGTTGTTCAAACAGGTCAACCGCAGCAATGGGGGCGGGAAGGCAAATCTCATCAGGCAGGTCCGCGGTATGTGTGTAAACCGAGCGCAACATACCCTCAAGAATCTCCTCATCAGGCACGGTTTCATCGGCAGCAAGGGAATACTGCTCCTTAGCGACAATCCTTTTTTCCCTGATTCTCAAGACAACCGCAACCGCACCCCTTTTGTCTTTGGCGAGACCGATAACATCGCGGGCGGTCGGGTCCGGGGTAATAACCTCCTGATGTCTGACAACCTCGCGCAGGGCGAGCAACTGGTCGCGCAGTAATGCCGCCTGCTCGTAGCGCTGGTTCTCAGCCTCCTGCCACATCCGCTCTTCAAGCGCTTCGGTGAGTTTCTCTGAACGACCCGAGAGAAACGCAATCACATCCTCTACAATCCGGCGATAGCCCTTTTCGTCGATTCTGTTGATACATGGTCCGAGACAACGTTTGACCTGAAAGTTGAGGCAGGAATGCCTGATAGTCTCATCCGGAAGTCCCTTTTGCAGGTGCGCAGTTTGAATATGCGCCTGACACCCCTCAGCGCCTTGCGCAGCTCCTTGGCGCTGGTATAGGGTCCAAAAAGAACCGAGCCATCAGGCTTCGTGTTTCTGGTGATGAAAATGCGGGGGAATCTTTCCCGGGTTGTGATTTTGAGATAGGGGTATTTTTTGTCGTCGCGCAGCCGGACATTGTAGCGGGGCTTTTTTATCTTGATCAGGCTTTCCTCAAGGAGCAGCGCCTCAACCTCGGAGCGGGTGACAATGGTCTCAAGGTCAGAAACCCGGTGCAAAAGGGCAGCAAGGCGGGGCTGGAACTGGGGTTGAAGGTAGGAGCGGAGCCGCTCACGCAGGCTGCGCGCCTTGCCGATATAGAGAACCTTACCCTGCCGGTCCTTTAACAGATAGACACCGGGCTCAGCGAGTGCCGCCTTTACCTTTTCAGCAAACAGGCATTGGACAGCCTTCATTGTTTTTGGCTGAGTTTATTTTTATCCCTTGACAACACCCAGGGGCTTCATCCTTGCCACCTTGCGGGCAATGCCGGCGCGGTGGCAGACATCAACCACCTGGTCAACATCCTTATACGCGTCCGGCACCTCCTCATTCAAAACATCCCGGCTTGCCGCCATCACCAAAATTCCCTTTGCCCGCAGTTCGGCGGCAACATCTCGGCGTTTGGTCTCCTCCAGTGCCTTGGTTCTTGACCAGACCCTGCCTGCGCCATGACAGGCAGAGCCAAATGTCTGTTGCGCTGCTGTGTGCGTTCCTAATAGCAGATAGGAGCTTGTGCCCATATCACCAGGAATCAGGACCGGCTGACCAAGATGGCGGTATTTCTCTGGCAGGGCAGAATGACCGGGTGGAAATGCCCTGGTTGCGCCCTTCCGATGGACGCAAAGTTTTATTTTTCTGCCGTTAATCTCATGCTCCTCAATCTTGGCGATGTTATGGGCAACATCATATACCTGGGTCATCCCCAGCTTTTCAATCGGCAGACCAAGAACCTGAGAAAAAGCCTCGCGCACCCAGTGGGTGATTGCCTGCCGGTTTGCCCAGGCATAGTTGGCAGCGGCAACCATCGCCCCGAAATAGCGCTTGCCTTCAGGCGAATCAATAGGTGCACAGGCAAGTTGCCGGTCAACAAGTTCAATCCCGTATTTGTGCGCCGCGGCAATTAAAGACTTAACATTGTCGTCGCAAATCTGATACCCGAGTCCGCGTGAGCCGGTGTGAATCATCACTGTGACCTGACCGAGATGAATGCCAAGCTCTGCTGCCGCCTTCTGGTCATAGATTTCCACCACCTCCTGAATTTCAAGGAAGTGATTGCCCGCACCCAATGTGCCCAGTTGTGGCATTCCCCTTTCTAGGGCCCGCTGGGAAACCCCGGCAAGGTCAGCGCCAGCCATAGTTCCGTTTTCCTCAGTATAGACCAGGTCCTCTTCAGTGCCATAACCCTGCTCTATTGCCCAGCGTGCGCCTCTGGTGAGAACCTGCGCCACCAACTCCTTGGAGATTCTTATCCTTCCCTTTGAACCGACACCGGAAGGGACATTGTAAAATATCGCCCGGACCAGTTTTTCAAGTAGTTCAGGTTTCAGGTCGGCGCGCTCAAGGTTGGTGCGCAAGAGTCGAACACCGCAGTTGATATCATAGCCGACTCCACCGGGCGAGATGATACCGTTATTCAAGTCAAATGCCGCTACGCCGCCAATGGCAAAACCATAACCCCAGTGAATATCGGGCATTGCCAGCGAGTTGCCGACAATTCCCGGCAGGGTGGCAACATTGGCAACCTGCTCAGGTGCCTGGTCCTGTTTGATGCCCTGAAGCAGATTGGCATCGGCATAGATGATGCCGTCAACTTTCATACCGGACTTGTAGCTCTTGGGAATCAAAACCCGGGTTTCATCAATCTTTTCCAAGGGTCCGTTCCAGACTGCCATATTAAAATTATAAAGGGTAAATTTCCTCGGTCAACAGCCTATCAATCCGAAATTCTAAATCCTAATTGGTCATTTCTCAATGACCTTTCTTCAATCAGGACAATGGTGGATAAAAGTTGACAATTAATTTTTATATGTTATAATATTGTGATCGGTTCTAACGGGCTCAAACCGGTCATAGAGTTAAGAGCCCGGGAAATGCTTGTGGTCCGTTAGGGTCTGCGTCGGCTGAATCTTTCTGTCCCGTAGCCTGTAACGCTTCCCAAGCACAAACCTACTGGAGGTAAGTAAATGGGTAAGCGCGTATTTGTGGGAAATCTCCCATTCAGCGCCACCGAAGACCAGCTGCGTGACCTGTTTGGTCAGCACGGCGAGGTAACTTCGGTTGAGATAATCAAAGACAAGTTTACCGAGCGTTCTCGGGGATTTGCCTTTGTGGAAATGGCCACCGATGAGCAGGCCGCAGCTGCCATTGCCGCTCTCAACCAGCTTGAGATGGAAGGCAGACAGTTGACGGTCAATGAGGCACGCGCCCGCACCGAGCGTCCACCGCGCGGTGGCTCAAGGTAGTTATACCGAATAATAGCGCTTAGTTAAACAATAGAGGGGCTTTGCCTTGACTCGGCAAGGTCCCTCTTTATACTAACGCTATGCCAGAGTCAGCAAAGGCAGGCAAAGAGGCAAGTGCCCTCTGGTTCCGTTGTTCCGGCTGTAATGAGATAATCTATCGCAAAACCCTTGAGTCCAACTTCTTTGTCTGCAACCGTTGCGGTTATCACTTCCGTATCAGCCCAGAGGATTACATCCGCATCCTCCTTGATGAAGGCACCTGGGAGGAACTGGATGCCAATGTGATTGCGGCTGACCCGCTTAACTTTCCTAAATATCAGGAAAAACTGAAGGAGGCACGCCAGAAGACCGGCAGGACTGATGCCTTTTCCTATGGTCGGGGTGCAATCGTAACCATTCCCGTGGTTATGGGCGTAATGGATTTTGGCTTTATTGGCGGCAGTATGGGTTCCGTTGTAGGGGAAAAGGTGGCACGCGCCATCAGGCTGGCAAGGGGGGAAAGGCGTCCGCTTGTCATTGTTGCCACCTCTGGTGGTGCACGGATGCAGGAAGGGATTCTCTCATTAATGCAGATGGCAAAGACATCGGCAGAACTTGGGCTATTGCGCCGGGAACGGGTGCCGTTTATCTCCATTCCCGTTGACCCCTGTACCGCAGGTGTGATGGCATCATTTGCCTCGCTTGGTGATGTTATCATCTCTGAACCCAATGCGCTTTTGGGCTTTGCCGGTCAGCGGGTGATTGAGGATACCATTGGTGAAAAACTGCCTGAAGGTTTTCAGCGCGCCGAGTTTATGCTCAAGCACGGACTGGTTGATATCGTCGTGCCCAGACGCAATCTTAAGCAGACTGTCGCCCGCATATTGCTGGTTCTCTGGCACAAGCCGCAATATGAGCCGGCTGCTGTTTAAAGAGGTCAGCAAAAAATTCGGTCGCAGGGTAATAGCGGTTGACCGGGTGAGTTTTGAGGTGAAGGAAAAGGAGTTTTTCTGTATTTTAGGCCCTTCGGGGTGCGGGAAGTCAACTGTTCTGCGGCTGATTGCCGGCCTGGAGACGCCGGATTCGGGGGAAATCTACATCGGTGAACAGTTGGTCAATAATTTAGAGCCCAAGGACCGGGATGTGGCGATGGTATTTCAGAACTATGCGCTTTATCCGCATATGAGCGTTTATGAGAATATGGCCTTCGGTTTGAAGATACGGCACCTGCCCGAACCAGAAATCAAAGCCCGGATAAAAGAGGTGGCAAAAATCTTAGGCATTGAAGAGCTGCTTGATCGCAAACCAGGAGAACTTTCGGGAGGTGAACGCCAGCGGGGCGCATTGGGCAGGGCAATTGTGCGCAACCCCAAGGTTTTTCTCTTTGACGAGCCCCTTTCCAACCTTGATGCCAAACTCCGGGTCGGGATGCGCGCCGAACTCGCCCGGCTCCACCAGCGGCTGGGGACCACCATTATCTATGTTACCCATGACCAGATTGAGGCGATGACCCTGGGTGAACGTATCGCTGTGATGAAGGAAGGCAGGCTGATTCAGGTGGCTGACCCGTTGACGCTTTACAACCGGCCGGTGAACCGTTTTGTTGCCGGTTTTATCGGCTCGCCGCCCATGAACTTCTTTCCCGGTATTATCCGGTCCGCACCGCTGCGGTTTGTCAACCCATTTTTCAGTCTTGAACTGAACGCTGATTCTGCCGGCAGACTGCAACCGGAGCAGGAGG
>CAZNRV010000073.1:0-10987 GCA_964575495.1 uncultured bacterium | reverse complement strand
ACTATATTTAATATCGGCTTAAAGCAACTAACTCTCACAGTTTCGTAATTTAACCCAAATTTCCATTTGACCCAGGGGGTTACCCCCCTGATAAATCAAACTCTCAAACTCCAACCTGAAAAACATCCACCTATCACCGTTTCAGTCATACTGATAATCTTTGCCTTTTTTGAAATCGGGCAGGTTTAAGACCGAATTGGAAAAGCATCTCCTCAGCGGTTTTCACACCGCAGCCCAAATCGCTAACTCGATGACAGTCAGAGCCGATACTAAATGTCCTGATACCGGCACGAACCGCCAAGGCGATAATCTCTTTTGATGGATACGGCTCCCCCTCTCCCCGACGCAATGCTGCGGTATTTATCTCCAGACCGGTTTTTGAACTGGCAAGCGCATTCACCATTGGCTCAATAAATTGCCCGATTGCCTGAACAAAATCAGCACCCAGCTCCGGCAAAATATATTTGCGCCAGATATCAAGATGGGCAAGACAGTCAAACAGACCCGAACCTGCTGCTGCCCGCACATACTCAAAATACCGCCTGGCAACAAACTCTGAACCCAACGGTTTCAGCCGCGAACGAAACTCAGCAAGCTCCTCTTTTGAGGTAATCGAAACATGGTCGAGGCAGTGAACCGCACCCAAAACAAAGTCAAACCGGTTGTTACTGAGGAAATCGGCAATCCTACCTTCCAGCCCCATCTCATACCCAACCTCAATCCCGACAAGAATCCTCAGTTCAGGAAAATCCTTCTCACAGCGCTCAACCTCCTTAATGTACGCCTCAACCCAATTTGACTCAATCGTTCTTGCCTCGCCTTTAACAATAACCCTTTCAATATCAGCCCGCACCGGGTCGGGTTCGTAATGGGTAGTAAAGCACAACTCACTAACCCCAATTGCCAATGCCCGCTTGCAGTAATCAGCGATACTCCCTTGGGCATCAGGCGAAAAATCTGGATGGATATGATAATCAACCATCTTCAATTTATCACCTCTGCCTGCATTGCAAAATCAGGCTGCCAGTCTTCTTTGTGGGTCAACGCCAGTTTGGCACCAATCCTGCCCAAACCTTTCATTTTCACCGCAGCGGCGATGCTCAACCTCTGTGCCGACTCTTTAGAACTAAAAACTGCTCCCAGCCGCATTACATCTGATTCCGGTGCCGAAATCCTCATACCATTACCAAGAATATCAATCAGCGTGCCGGTAAAACAAATGTCAACCGATTTTATTTCCGACCTGATATTCAACCCGGCAACCCTGCCCCGTGAAGATGAACCTTCACAGTATTCATCACCCAAAGTCAACCGCATAGTCAGCACCCGCCAGCCAGTATCTATTTCTATTCTTGAATTCCGAGACCGTTCATCTTCAGCATCAAACCTTTTTCCTAAGATAAATCTGACATGAACCGGTTTGGACTCATAACCTGTTCTGAACTGCAACCGGCCGGGAATGGAGTCCGTAAGATAATCACGATGAGTATTGCCCTCAATAGCCGCAAAAAAACCTGCCTGTTGATAACCAACACGGGCATTGACCTCAGCCCTGCTCAACCTTCTCCCGAGCGCATAGGCTCGACCAGCCGGCGAGAAAAAGCGGGCAGCATAAACAGAACCTGCAATTGCGGCATTAACACCGGCTTCATTGACCGCAACCCTGGCCGACGCCGCAATTGCACCAAAACCCGAACTGGCAATTTCAACCTCACCGCTTCTGCTTCTGACACCGGCTTTCAAAAACAGGCTGACCGCGCCCAGGTTTTGGCCTGAAAATGAATAGACCGAATCTTCAGGTGCAAACCTACGATTGAATCTTATCCCTTGAATTGCCAATCCAGCCGACAGGCGCTTACTCACTTGCATTTGTGCTATTGACCCTGCCAGCATCTGTGTTGCCTTGCCCTTTTCTCTGAGTGAAACCGAATCCCGATGCATACCTGAAAACCTGAGCCGGGCGATGGTTCCATCCGGGTTCACAGTTGCATCCCTTAAAGAATAAGAGCCGACAAAACTGAACCTGAACCTCTGTGAACCTCTATCAATCCTGAACCCGCGCAGGTTTCTGTTTTCCTGTGCTGAACGGGCAAGCACATTTTCACTCTGCCCGAGACCGGTTTCGGTGAAGCCGGAACGGGCATAAGGTGAAGAAAAAATCAATCCGCGCCCGAAATGCAAAAGATAATCTCCAAAGGTTAAACGCCACCCCCTGGTCTTTAGAGTTAAACCACCGCCCCAGAAATCGGCAAACTGTTTTTCCCCTGCATCCTTTTCAATAATGACGCATGCCTCCTGATTTCTTCTCAAGAGATTAAGACGTAAAAATCCTGCTGGCTCCGCAAATCCCTCAGGGATTGAATCGCTCCGCAATCGCAAGAGAAAATGGGACCTAATTGGTGTCTGCAGGCTAAATCTCTCTAGGTCAAACAGACTGTCCTCAACCAACTGATAAACCTCCTCATCATCAGGTGTTATTTGCCAGTCAGGAATAAGTTCAAAGGGCGGTAAAGAGATCAGCGCCAGAAAAATAGTTAATCCCATTGACCCTTCATACCCCAGCTATGAGTATCACCAATTTGCGGATGGTATTGATAACCGTAATCCAGCCCCAACCAGTTCAATCGCACACCCAAGCCCAGCCGCAGCGAGAAAGGAGCCGTCTCAAACCCCGCCCGCACAACCAATTCAGGAAAAAGGCGAAATTCAGTTCCCCAAAAGAGCCGTTCAACCTGAGCCTCCTTTTCAAGGTCAATCGCCAGTAAAACCGGCTCAACCAGCTCCCAAGCAATCCCCGCCCTTAATCTCGGAAAAAGTTCGTCGTCGTTTCGAAACCGGGGCGAGTTAAGTCGCTGAAGGGCAATTGCCACCGAGAAGCGGTCAATCGTCCACCGAAAACCAAGGTCAAAAACGGGCACAATCTCCGGACTGATATCGTGAAAATGTTGAATCAATCCGTGAATCGCCAATCCTCCAGACAAACCTTTTACAATCGGCAATGCCAGGGCGCTGGCAATATCAATTTCGTTATTGCTGTTCAAACCCAGCATCTGCAAGCCGAAAACAGAATGGAAATTTCCCATCTTAAATTTCACTCCGGTCCAGGCACAATTTAATCCCTTTAATCCATATGGTTGGGCATAAACAACCGCGGCTGCCAAGCGGGCTTTGCTTGCTGTCAGGGCAGGATTGAACCCGAGACTCTGCCGCCAGTCGCCAACCGCCACACCTGCGCCCATACCACTTATTTCGCCTGCGGGTAATGAGAACTCAAAAGCAGAAATTACAGTAAGAATGAAGAACGACAATGTTGTCGCTTGCTATTTTACCCAGTAGAGAAACCGACCGCAATTAGGACAGGTAACCAGTTCGGTCCGGCAGCGCACCACCAGCTCTGAAGGCAACCTGATATAACAGCCGCCACAAAATTCTCTAATCACCTGAACAACCACCCTGCCCCCGTATCTTTTCATTATCCGCTCATACTGGGCAAGAACCTTGGGGTCAATCTTTTTTGTAAGTTTCTCCCTCTCCTTTTCCGCCACCTTGATGAACTGCTCCGACGCCTTAACTCCCTTGAATCCAACCTGCTGGTAGTTTTCACTTTCGATATCCCGAAGAATAAGGTCAAACTCCTCAAGGGAACGCAAGGTCTCAATCTTAGGGTTCATTTGACCTTCTCCTCAAGTATCTTGACCTGCTCGATAAAATCCTCTGGGGTCTGAGCCGTAAACAGCTGTTTCCGTTTGGTCAGTTCCTGGCAGACAAGGGCAATTCTACCAAGAGTAATAAGATACTGGTTACCTGGGTCCTGTGGTGGTGCCATCACCAGAAATAACAGATGAACCGGTTTGCGGTCAACGGCATCAAACTCCACCCCCTTTGTTGACCTACCGACCGCAATCTCCAGTTTATCAAGGAGCAGTGACCTGCCGTGGGGAATGGCAATGCCCTTGCCAATGCCGGTAGAACCGAGCTCCTCCCGCTTGAGCAGGGTCTGAAGTAGCATCTCGACATTTTCACCCTGGCGAATCATCTTCACCAGTTCCTTTAAGACATCGGGTTTTTTCCGACTGGCAAGGTCAAGGTTAATCCGGTCTGCCCTGAGCAATGAAGTCAAGTTCAAACAACACCTCCTTTTTTATCTGCATTTACACTTCTGCGGGGGACATCGCCCCAGAGCCTTTCGAGACCATAAAATTCTCTTGTCTCCGCAAGAAAAATATGCACGATAACACTGAAATAGTCAAGAAGTATCCACTGGGCATTTTCTTGACCCTCGATGTGGTGGGGCATATTTAACCCTTTAAGCAAGCTGCGGTCGCACAAGGCATCGGCAATCGCCCGGGCGTGAACCGTGGAACTGGCGGTAGCAATGATGAAAAAGTCGGTCAAAGGCGATGCCTCTCGCAGGTCAAGTATCACCACATCCTCACCTAACTTCTTTTGGATAATTTTTGCCAGCTGCCGCGCCAGCTGGGGAGAATCGCTCTTAACCATTTTTCGTCCCCCCCACCACCCCCCTCCTAAATTGGCGACATTCGCTATTGCCGATGGCTCTCATCAGTATAACGGCACAACCTGCGGAAAAAAACGCTGGTAATCATCACCCAAGATAATCTCCACATCAATGAAGCGGCTGGAATCAATTTCAACCTCAACCTCAGGTGTTATCTGCTCTCCCCAGTGAAAGCAAAGAAACCTTCTCTTCACCGCCAGCGCCCTTGCAACCGCCTGCGCCGTTTTCCCCTGCGGGTCACGCAAATCTCTCACTACCGTGCGCTGATAATGTACTACGGCATCACCGGTGCCGTAAACATTAAAGCCGCGGCTCAAAAGTTCCTGCTCAACCGCCCTTGCCAACCGGTGAATGCCAGTGCCATTAACCACATCCACCTCAGCTGCCGGTATGGTAACTTCGGTTCGACTTTGCTGGGAACAGTTGGAAAATGTCAGGATGTCTAAAGCTGTTATGATAACAATGATAACAGATTCAATCTGTCTAATCAAGGAAAATCAACAAGCACAAATCAGGGCGATGTCGGCTCATCTCCCCTTTCTGACTATTCGATTGTCCCTGTCCACATTGACCCTGATTATCTTGTGCCGGCTGACCTGCTCTTCGTCAAGGTAGACCACACTCATTACAATCAACTCGTCACCAACCTCACCCAGGCGCGCCGCTGCCCCTTTCAGAACGCAGACGCCAGAACCGGCAGGAGCGGAAATCGCATAGGTTTCAAAACGCTCGCCATTATTCACATTTACCACCTGCACCATCTCCCCGGGTAATATTCCTGCCGCCTGTAGCAACGACTCATCCAGCTCCAGACTCCCCTCATAATACAATTCCTTACCAGTAATATGCAGACCACAAATCTTGGACTTAAGAAATTTCTTGAGCATCTCCGGCACTAACTAAGCCTTTTTCTTACCTGGAGATTCCTTTTTACCGCCCCTTTTCTCTTTTGGCGATTTTTCCTTTTCCGAACGAACCACAAATTCAAGCAGCGCCACCTCGGCGGAATCGCCTGGTCGATGCCCCAGTCGATAAATCCTCGTATAACCGCCCTGGCGGTCAGCAAGCCTCGGGGCAATCTCAGCAAACAACTTATGAAGCAATTTCTTGTCTGATATAAACTTCGCCACCTGACGCCGGTCTGCCAATGTACCTGAAATTGCCTGACGCACTACCCGCTCTGCCAGCCGCCTTGTCTCCTTTGCCTTCGCTACTGTCGTTCTGATGCGCTCGTATCTAATGAGGGCGGCAATAAGATTTCGCAGCAGCGCCACCCGATGCTCCCGCTTGCGTCCTAACTTCTTTACCTTGTCACCGTGGCGCACTGCTACTCCTTTTCTGCCTCTTCCTCAACACTCTCTGCCGACTTCACCACCGCTATTCCTGAAATATCCATCCCCAAGCTGAGACCCAAATCCTCAAGAACCTTTTTCAGTTCTTCAAGCGACTTCCTGCCGAAGTTCTCAATCTCAAGTATCTCACGTTCGGTGCGCTGGACGAGGTCGGCTACGGTCTGAATCGAAACCCTTTCGCCCGTGTGTTTGGAGCGCCCTTTCTTAAGACAGTTGAGCGCCCGGTTGGAAAGCTCCAATTCATCAATATCCATTGTCAAAAGTTCTGCTATCCGGTCGCGATCCTCATAAACCTTTTCCTCCTCAACAAAGCTGGGTTCCTTCTCACCAGGCACAAAGGCTGCCATGTGATTTCTCAATATCGTCGCCGATTGAATCAATGCCTCTTCCGGACTGACAGTGCCATCGGTCCAGACCTCAAGCATCACCCGCTCAAAGTCAGTTCTATCCTCCACCCGCATCGTCTCCACCCAGTAATTAACCCTTTTCACCGGCGAGAAAAAGGCGTCACAGAAGATAGTTCCCTCCGGTGCAGTGCGATTCTTTCGGATGCGTTCCGCCTTAACAAACCCCCTGCCATTTTCGACAAGCATCTCGATGTTTACCGAACGGCGGTTGTCAGCGATAGTAAGAATCTTCTGATCCGGATTGACAATAACCAGCTCTGGTGGCACCGTCATATCCCGGGCATAAAACTCCCTTTTTCCTTTGGCGTGCAGGTAACAAAGCCGCGGGATTTCTGACCACAACCTGAACCGGAGTTTCTTGATATTGATGATTATCTCGGGCACATCCTCAACCACATCATCAATTGTGGTAAACTCATGGGTCACCCCGTCAATCCGCACCTCAACCACCGCCGCACCCTGCACCGAGGAAAGCAACGCCCGACGCAGACTATTGCCAATTGTCGTTCCCCAGCCCCGTTCTAATGGTGCGATACTGAACTTGGCATAACTATCAGTTGCCGTTTCAGTATCAAGCTCATACTTTTCAGGCATTACAAAAGGTTTCAGTTTCATTTTGAATAAAACTCCACGATTAATTGCATATTACAGGGAACATCCTTTAAATCCTCCTGAGATGGCAGCCGCAGCATCTGACCGGTAAGCTGCTGTTGATTGACGCTCAACCAAGGGACAACCACCGGCTCCTTTGCCGCCACAACACCACTCACCACTTTCCGTCCCCTTTCCGTGGCAACTGCAATCACCTGCCCAGGCTTAACCTGATAAGAAGGGATATCTACTCGGCGGCTGTCAACGGTGATATGCCCGTGCCGAACCAGTTGCCGTGCCTGAGCACGGGCGTCGGCAAATCCGAGCCGGAAAACAACATTATCCAGCCGGCGCTCAAGCATCATCAACAGCGCCGCCGATGTATTCGGGCTCTTCGCCGCCCTGATAAAATAGTTCCGGAACTGCGTCTCCAGAATCCCGTACATCATCCGCAGTTTCTGTTTCTCCCTTAACTGAATCGCATAGGGTGAAATCCGGCGCCGAGTAGTGGTCCCCGCCTCTTCACCCCGCTTGATGAGCGTACATTTGTCAGAAATACACTTGCTGCCGCGCAGAAACAGCTTCTCCCGCGCGCGGCGACAACGCTTACACTTCGCACCTATATCTCTTGCCATAACTTATCCGTGATTATAAAACTCCTCTACCTTGTGTCAACAAACCGCTATACCCGTCGCTGTTTTGGTGGACGGCAGCCATTATGGGGAATCGGTGTGACATCCCGGATGTTGAGGATATCAAGACCGGCGTTCTGCAACGAGCGAATCGCCGCCTCCCGACCTGGTCCGGGTCCGCTAATCTTTACCTCCACCTTCCTTACTCCGAGTGCCAGCGCCTCCTTGCCCGCAACCTCTGCTGCCTGTCCTGCTGCATAAGGGGTGCCTTTCTTCGCACCCTTGAAACCAACCCTGCCTGCCGAAGACCAGCAAACCACTGCGCCGTTCGGCTCGGCAATGGTCACAATCGTATTATTGAATGTGGTAATGATATGCGCCACACATACCGGTGACGCCCGCTTCTTTGAAGATTTCTTTGCCACAATTACTCCTTCGGTGCTGAAGGCGCCTTAACCTTGATAACACCCGAGGTCTTGCGCGGTCCCTTTCTTGTCCGGGCATTGGTTCTCGTCCTCTGCCCGCGCACCGGCAACCGCGCCCGATGCCTCAGACCCCGGTAACAGCCAATCTCAATAAAGCGCTTGATATTGGCACTAATATCAGCCCGGAGTTCACCCTCAACCTTGAATCCGCTCTCAATCTCCTTGCGGATATTTGCCAGTTCCTCATCGGACAGTTCGCCGACCCGCTTGTTCGGGTCAACTCCGGTCGCCGCCAGTATCTTCCGCGCCGAAGAAAGCCCTATTCCGAAAATCATCGGCAGGGCATAAAGAACCTTTTTGCCGTCAGGCAGATCAACGCCAACAATACGAGCCACTTATCCTCCTGATAAATAGATTACCTTTCAAATTAATCAAATGAACAATTGATATTATACCAGCAAATCAGGATATCTGTCAACAATTGCCGTAAGATAAGAACAAATCACATCATCATACCTGCTGGTCAGCTCAAATGTTGCGCGTGCAAGTCGCAACCGTTGCTTTGGGCTTACCTCGCCCTGAGTGCGCAACTCCTCCATCACCACTGGATAATATTTCGGCTCAGGCACCGCCGTCACATAAAACCAGTTCTTGGCAGCCGCACGCAAGAGCGTCACCCCGCCGATATCAATCAACTCAATCATCTCCTTCAGCCCCAGCCCCTGTTTAAGCCCCTCTGCAAAGGGATAAAGGTTGCACACCACAAAATCAATCGGCTCAATCGTTTTCTCATTGCGCAGCGACAAAATTCCGGCGGCAATTTTTGGATGCAAAGTCTTGACCCTGCCACCCAGAATCTCAGGTGCGCTGGTCCATTCCGCAACCTCAGTAACCTTCAAACCTCCATCCCGCAAAACCGCTGCTGTCTTTGCTGTGGACAAAATCCCGTAGCCCGCTTCATTTATCGCCTGTGCCAGCTCCACAAGCCCGGTTTTATCCCAGACCGATAAAATTGCCCAGCCCCGCACCTATGCCCCGAACTTCCCCAATTTCTGCGCATGTGCCAAAAGAAGCGGCATCAGCTCCAGCCCGAACACAAACCCCAGACTTCCGCGCCGGCACGCCCGCTCACCAAAATCATCGTCGAAACCATGACGCCGGCAATAACGGGAATGAAGAAGCAAAGGCACCGGATGCCAGGAATGGCTGCGCATCACCGCCGGTGTTGAATGGTCTCCTGTAATGCACAGCACATCGAACTTCATTGCCATAATCCTCGGCACAATCCGCTCATCAAACTGCTCCAGCAACTCAACCTTGCGGTCAAAATTCCCATCCTCACCCGCCTGGTCAAACTCCTTGAAATGCAAAAGAAAGAAATCAAACAGGTCCCGTTCCCTCTCTACTGCTGCCACCTCGGCTTCCCAGTTCTGCTCACATTCCAGAACCTCCATCCCGAGAAGCCTTGCCAGCCCTTGATACATCGGATACGCCGCCACACAGGCTGAACTCAACCGGTAACGCTCGGAAAATGCCGGCAGTTCTGGCCGCAAAGAAATCCCGCGCAAAAGCACATAATTTGCCCTTGACCGATTCTTCAACTCCTGTCCGCACCTTTCCACAAACTCATTCACCACCCTTGCCGCCTTCTCCGCCTCAAAAACCAGCGCCTTGACCGCCAAAGGCTTCCGCCCCTCCTTACCCGGGTCAGAATCGCTCAAACCCTGTTTAAGACCATGTCCGGAAAAAACAACCACGAACCGGTGCTCCCTGCCCGGCTTCACCATAACCTTCACATCCTCAATCTCGCCAATCCTCTCCTGCAACCGCGCGCACAACTCCGCGCACTCCTCGGCCTTCATCCGCTTTTCCCCCACCTTTGCCCTGCGGTCAACAATCAACCCATCCTTATCAACTGTGGCAAAATTCGCCCTTGCGCACAAATCCTCACGACCGGGAACAATACCGCTGCCCAGCGCCTCTAAAACACCCCTGCCAACCTCGTATTTCACAGGGTCATAACCCAAAATCGCCAGATGCGCCGCACCTGACCCCGGTATCACGCCATGCCCAATCGGCACCAGCATTCCCAGACTGGAACTCTTTACCAACTTATCCATATTCGGCATCCATGCCGCCTCAAGTTCTGTCTTGTCCTTTTTGGGCAAACCACCGAGCCCGTCCAGAATTACCAAAAGAATCTTCTGACTGTTCGGCTCAATTGTCAATCTTGTGTAATCAAACACAAAACAATCTTATCCGGATTCCACCCGATGTCAACCAACAGCCCGTCTCAATCACCCCTTTACAGCACCTGCCTTGTCTCCCTTAACCTCTGCCGTGCCCGGTAAATCCTTCGCTGCCGCACCTCAAAACTTTTCTGATACCCCCCGGCAACATTCATCTTGATATCAAACTCTGCCATATCCTTATCAGCAAAAGCCCTTACCCCCTGCTCATAACAGTCAAGCCAGGACTTTCGGTCCTGCGCATCCTCCCTTACCAAATCAAGGTAATCCTTTGCCTCTGAATACGCTGCGCCGATGCGCAGACCCCAAACCCCTGCCTGACCCAACATTCCCTTCAACCGCTCCAGTTCCTGCTCGCACAAATCCACCACCGCCTGTGCGCTCTCAGCTTTTGCCCGCGCCATCCCGATACGCTTGAAAACCTCCTCCACATTATCCTCCCGCACATTTATCCCGGTAATCAGCGCCTCAGCCCGCTTCCAGTTACCAAGTGCGCAGTTGACACCGGAATCAATCACCGCCACTGAATGTGCGGCAGCAACCAGAACCCGGTCCTCATCTGCTTCAACCCGCTGCTGGGTATCAACCGGCGTAACAGCAACTCGCCCTGCCGTCTCAACCGGCACAACCCTCTCCATTGGTGCAGAAAATCGGTTCACCACCGAAACCCTGGTGGGAAAAAGAATCAGCCATAAAAACGCAGCCCCGACCAGAAAAAGCGTTAATAAAATCACCAGTTGGCGCAAACGGGCAAGTTTTGCCAGCCGCCGCTCATCCGGCTTGAACTTCAGCGGTCCTGGTCTCTCCGGCTT
>CAZNRV010000072.1:0-2142 GCA_964575495.1 uncultured bacterium | reverse complement strand
GCGCAAACTGCGTAAACTTGGCGGCGGCAGAATCAGGCTGATTGTATCAGGCGGTGCGCCCCTTGAAAGGAAACTGGCACGGACAATCCGCAACCTCGGATTCAACCTGCTTGAAGGCTATGGTCTGACCGAAACCGCACCGGTGGTCTGTGCCGCAATTCCTGGTGAGGAACGGGTTGGAACGGTTGGCAAGCCATTTCCGGGTGTGGAGGTGAAGATAGGACCGAATGATGAAATCTTGGTGCGCGGTCCGAATGTGATGCTGGGTTATTATAAAAAGCCAGAAGAGACCGCGCTTGCGATTGACGCCGAAGGCTGGTTTCACACCGGTGACCAGGGAAGGTTTGACTCGCAAGGTAACCTCATCATCACCGGCAGAATCAAGGAAATAATCGTCAACGGCTATGGCAAAAACATCCCGCCGGTGCCGATTGAGCATGCCCTGATGTGTTCTGAGTTCATTGACCAGGCAAATGTGATTGGGGACAGAAGACCATATCTGGTGGCTTTGATTGTCCCTGCCCGCATCACCCTTGAGGATTATGCCCGAGAGAACAAAATCCCATACAATAGTTATGAGGGGCTTTTAAATCATCCGCAGATTATTAAGTTGTTTCGTGAGGAGATTGACCGCTGCCTTTTACCATTTGCCCCCTATGAACAGGTACGCAAGTTCAGGCTGATTCCCGAGCCGTTTACAGTTGAAAACGGGCTCTTGACCCCGACCCTGAAGGTGAGAAGGAAAGAAATCGACAGGGTTTTTAAGGATATGATTGAGGCGATGTATGAGGAGAGGTGAGTGGCTTTTGTCATTTTGATTCCCCTTGTTTTGACCATAACCCCGGTCAACCCCAACCCTGACTCAATTTGCAAAAGGGCGGAGTTCCTTTTCTTCAACCGCCATCTCCATCCCGGCTATCTTGACTCTGCCTATCAACTGCTCGCACGGGCGCGCCAGCTTGACCCGCATCACGAACGCACCCTCTATCTCTGGTCAAGAATCCATACCCAGTTGGGTGAAAACAGTTCTAACAAAGGGCAAAAGATTGGGTTTTTTGAAAGGGCAAAGGCGATTGCCGAAACCCTGCAGCAGGTAAATGATAAAAATCCTGATGGGTTTATGTGGTGGGCGATTGCCCAGGGCAGAATCGGTCAGACCCGCGGGGTTTTAAACTCACTTTTTATGGTTCCCTCCCTGAAGAAAACTTTCAACAGGGTTCTCGAACTTGACCCTGAATATCCAACCGCCTATGATGCGCTTGGGGTTTTGTATTACGAGCTGCCATCATTTGCCGGTGGCGACCTGAAACTTGCCGAAAGGTATTTGATTCAGGGCTTGAAACTTGACCCTAACTACACCCTTATCCGGCTTGACCTTGCCCGCGTCTATCTCAAGCAGGGCAGAAGGGATGATGCGCGCGAGCAGTTAAAACTGGTCAGCAACACCCCCAAACCAACCTATCCTGCCGACTTCTTCCTTGATGACAAGCCTGAAGCGGAAAAATTGCTCCGCGAACTTGAGCGTCAGCAATAACTCAGCGCACCTCTGGTGGCGATGAAGACATCGCTGTCCGCAGGGATGGGACTACTGCTGACTTTGTCTGGAATTTCTTCAGCGCCTGCTCCAGCATCCGAATTTTTGTCGGCACGCCGGCACGGCGGTTGATAATCACTAAATACTGATTGCGCAATCGGCACATCCCGCCTTCGCCGTGCAAATCATCGTAAATTACCTTCAGACCCAGTTCAGCACAGCGCTGTTCAAGTTCAAAAAGAACCTGCTCCTGCCCTGAAACCCGCTCCTTCTTTTTCTTTGCTCCCTGCGCCTCTTCGTTTATAGCCATCCTTTCTCCTTGTACCAGCTCACCGTTATTTCGCCACCCCTACTTAAATCATACTCAGGTTCAAACCCCAAATCAATCTTTGCCTTCTCATCCGAACAGACCCAGCACTCCTGACATAACTCTCTGACCTTGTCCGGATTGAAAATTGTCCCTTCCTTTTTGAGCCATGAATTAACCCAGGCGGCAGTAAAACTAAGCCAGAAGGGGATACGGACAAGTCGCACCTTTTTCTTGGTGATTTTTCCCCACTCCCCGGCAATGCGGTTAAAGGTGTAGCAATTTCCATCCGAGACAAAAT
>CAZNRV010000071.1:0-8713 GCA_964575495.1 uncultured bacterium | reverse complement strand
GCCCCGGGGTAAGCCCCTATGTGATTTTACAGGTCAGTTAAAAGGGGGATTTTTAATCTATAATAAATCTTAATGCCTGAAGGGGGTAAGGTGAGGGTTTAGCGGACAAGTCTGCCGATGCGGTTGAATCTGATTGCCCAGGGCGAAAGGATGATGCGGGCGATGTTGGGTGCGGCGTTGGAGGAGAAGTATAGGACCAGGGGTTTGCCCCGGATATGGCGCAGTTCAAGTGGTCCCCAGAAACGGGAGTCTTCGGAGTTGTCGCGGTTGTCACCCATCGCAAAGATATGTCCATCAGGGATAACAACCGGTCCGAAGTTGTCCCGGACATAAGGGGAAAGGTCTGAGCGGTAGAAACTTCTGTTCTGCCAGAGCCGCTGGAATTCGGGCTTGAGTTCACTAGGCAGGGGAGGCAGGTTATAATAAAATTTATGGACAACATAGGGCTCAACCTGTTTTTTGCCGTTGATAAAGAGTTCCTTGTTGCGGACCTCAACCGTGTCACCAGCGACTGCTACACACCGCTTGATAAAGTTGCGGGGGACATACCAGGTAAAAAAGTTTTTATCTTTGTCCCAGAAGATGGGCAAGAGGGGCAGCCACTGGGGGAAGATGCGGACATAACGCTGAGGCTTCAGCGAGTCAACCGGCATATCCGGGTCAACCGGGAACCGGAACACGATGATGTCACCCCGTTTTGGTGTGGAGATGTTAATAAGGGTGCGGTCGGTAAAGGGGAGTTTGACACCATAGGTGAACTTGTTCACGAGCATAAAGTCGCCGATGGCGATGGTGTCCTCCATTGAGCCGGTTGGAACCATAAACGCCTCAACTAAAAATGAACGGATGAGCAGGACCGCCACTATCACCGGCACCCATTCGCTGACAAACTTCTTTAAGCCGGAGCCGAGGTGTTTAGGCATTGAAGGTTAGTTTATTTTTTTGTCTTGATAAGTCAAGAACCCGCAACAAGTTCCGTCATTGCGAGCCCCGAAGGGGCGTGGCAATCTGATGCTTGAGATTGCTTCGTCGCTACGCTCCTCGCAATGACGGAAAGCAGAACGCTCGCAACACAGGCTCGGGGCAGGCTCCGCGAAGCAATCTCAAGCAATGAAAATCAGCGCCAGAATTACAACAATAACAAGCGCGGGCAGCATATTAAGGACCTTGAGTTGCTTTATCTCTAAAAGGTTTATGCCCAGACCGATGAGAATGAGTCCGCCCACTGCGGTCAGTTCATTTGTTATCGCATCGGTCAGGAGTGTATTCAACCCCCGGGCTAAAACGGTCAATCCTGCCTGATAGATAAAGAGCGGCAAGGCGGAAAACATCACACCGAGGCCCAGACCCGCTGTCAAGGCGATTGCGGCAAAACCATCCAGGATTGACTTGGCAAGGTAAAGGTTCGGCACCCTGCCTAGCCCTTCTTCAATCGCACCCAGGACGGTCATTGAGCCCATACAGAAGATGAGAAATGCGGTTACCATCCCTTCGGTAAAACGACCGCTTCCGATTTTCAAGCACCTTTTCAGCCATTCACCGAAGTCGTTTAGGTAACGCTCAATGTCAATCAGTTCGCCGACAATTGAGCCGGACACAATGGAAAAAATCAGTATCAGCATCTTCTGGGTCTTGAGTGCCATTGCGAATCCCAGAAACAGAGTAAAGATGCCGATCGCCTGAAATGCGACCTTTGTCAGCCTCTCGGGCAGGCGGGCGTGCAAAGCCAGTCCTAATAGGCTGCCGACAATCACGGTAAAGGTATTGATTACCGTCCCTAACATTGCCTTATAATAAACTTCTGCCAGTTATTTGCAAACAAAGGCGATTACAACGCCCTTGACTTTTCTCGCTATTCGGCTACATTAAATTGATGCGCCCGTAGCTCAGATGGATAGAGCGGCAGACTCCGGATCTGCAGGCCACGCGTTCAAATCGCGTCGGGCGCTTTGGTCGAAGAAAGGGGGGCAAGATGGAATTTTATGAGGTCATCAGGCGCCGGTTGAGCGTGCGTGCGTATAAGCCTGACCCTGTTCCCGAGGAGGTGTTGAAGCGCATCCTTGAGGCGGCAAGGCTTGCACCATCAGCTAAAAACTATCAGCCCTGGAAGTTTATTGTTGTTACCGATGGGAAAATCCGTCAGGAACTTGTGCCTGCCTGCCGAGGTCAGGCGTTTATTGCGCAGGCGCCGGTTGTTATCTGTGCCTGTGCAATTGAGGCAGAGGCGTGGAAAGGAATGGGAGGCTACTGGTCAGCCGCAGAGGTTGATGTTGCGATTGCGCTTGAGCATATTATTCTTGCCGCTGTGGCTGAAGGTCTGGGAACCTGCTGGATTGGCGCTTTCATTGAGGCAGAGGTGAAAAGGGTGCTTCAGATTCCTGAAGGGGTTAAACCCGTTGCCTTAACACCAGTTGGATATCAAGCACAGGAGCCAAAGCCAAGACCGCGCAAGCCGCTTGAAGAGATTGTCTCTTACAACCGGTTCAGTTAAGGTGAGACCGCCAGTTCCATTACTATCGCATCCTCGCCGTTTTCGTAATACCCCTTGCGTATATAGGTGGGGATAAAACCAAACCGCCGGTAGAACCGCTGGGCGCCAGTGTTTGAAACCCTGACCTCAAGATAGACATTTTCTGCCGCTTGCTGCTTAGCAAACTCCAAAGCCCTTTTCATGAGTTCGGTGCCAATCCCCTGATTGCGCAATTCTGCTGCAATCGCAATGTTTGCAATGTGAACCTCGTTTCTGCCCCAGGCAACAAGATAGCCGGCAACACCATTTTCATTTTCAGCGATAACGCAGAGCGCATCTTGGCGATGCATGTCAGCAAGGAAGAATGAGCGGCGCCAGGGGTTGGGGAAGGTTCTCTGCTCAATCTGCATCACCCGGTCAAGGTCCTTTTCCTGCATCGGACGGATGGAGAGCATCGGGTTGATTCTTAACGAATCAGGACCGCCTTGGTTCTTAGCGCGTTACTATCATCAAGACCCTGAATCTTTAAGCGGACAAAGTAAATTCCTTGGGCAAGCAATCTGCCGTCATTGTCCTTGCCATCCCAGGCAAGTGTGTATCTGCCGGGAGCCATTTTGGAATTGGCGAGACTACGCACCTCTCTGCCAGTAATGTCAAAGACCGCTAATTTCACCTGCGCAGCATTGGGCAGGGCAAAGTTTATCCAGGCTCTTTTCTTTATCGGGTTGGGATTCAGGTTCAGTTTCAGTCTGCTGATAGTTGCAAGCCCTGCGCCTTCATCAATGCCTGTTATCGGCTCGCCGGTGACAAGCTTGATTGCCCTTCCAGAAGCAATTCCTGCTGCCCCGCGGTGATAATTGCCATTATAAAGATACTGAATAGCAATTGCCCGGCTCTGGTCCTGGATACCGACCGTGGAACTTGAGTAGCCGTTCGCAGTGAGATACTGGAGGATTATCAGGTTGTCGCCGCTGGGGGTTGTGAAGGTGGTATCATAGATAATAACTTCAAACTTGTCCCGCAGGGTTCGTGGGCTGTAATAGAACACACTGTCGTATTCAATGATAAACCGGTGGTTTGACGCATCGAGGTAATAGTAAACATAACCGGAACCGGTGTAACCCGGATAAAGGTCATCCCAGTTGGCACAGATGACGCCGGCTGGGGTCTGCAGGCTCGGGAGCGGTTGGTTATCATAGCGCGGCAGGGTATCAATCCCGGGGCAAATCCAGCCATCAGCGGAAATTGAAAGGATGTCAAATTGCTGACCGTAGAACCGCATCGGACCGAATTCAGCCGGGATGTTGATTGCCTTTACTTGGTCGTTGTTAGCATAGAAAATCAGGGTGCCGATGGTATTGATTTCTATCCAGTTGAACTCTGGGTGCTGGATATAGTTGGTATCGCTATCGTCGTAAGCCCAGTAGAGTGCAGGACGCCGCGGGCCATCAGGTATCGGGTCAATCGCACGGATTTCACTAACGGTAATTACAAAGGGTAAGGTTCGGTGGTAACCACCGGCAGCGGTTAAGAGAAGGGTACAGGGGATTGCGGTTTCAAGCGGGATTGAGGCGTCAGCGGAAACAGTGAACGGGTCAAGAGAGTTTGTGCCGGTTGAATCTTTGGGTATGAACCCGAAAGTGCCTGTGGAGTCAGGCACCTGGAGCCGCGCATCACCAGAACGCAGAACGCCGCTGACATCATAACCATTGCCCAAACCACTGTTGCGAATCGTGATGAATAGTTGCGCGGTTTCGCCCGGGTCAAGCCTGCCATTGCCATTACCACCTGGCGGCGGGTCATTGACCGTTTTGCCCGCATAGGCAAGAACTGGCGTGCCCACCCGCAGGGTGATACTGGAGTTCCAGACCGAGTCAAGCCCATCCCGGCATTCAAGGGTAAAACGCAGATTATAGCCGTTGGTGCAGTTCTGTGCAACCGAGAATTTGAAACCGCCGGAACCGGTCAATGCCGAATCACCTGCAGGGATGTTGCCAAATGACCTGATTGAGTCAATAATCGTGATGTTCGGGTCATTAATGCGCAGTTTGCCGGTAACCGAGTTTGCGCCTAATGAGCCCCAGTTTTTGACCCAGACCGGCAGCTCAATTGTCTCTCTAGGGTTTATGATTCGGTCATTATTCCCACCTGCCGAGTCATTGACAATGCTTTTGAGATAGAGCACATAAGCGGAGTTGGGCGCAATTGTGATTGCTGCACCTAAATATGGTTTAAGATTCCTGCCGGTTACCGTAACATAGAGTGAGTCTCCAGGCAAAGTTGTCTGAACGGTAAACTCTACCTCACCTGAGGCATTGGTATGTCCCACATAATAGACCGATGTATCGCTCTTTGCCATCACGCAAACCTGGGCATCTGAAACCGGGTTGGTGCTGTCAGTAACAGTAACCTCAAATGGAAATGAGCCAATCAGCACCGTTGCCGGATGATTGACAGTCAACTCCGGTGGTGTTTTTGACCAGATATTCAGTTCCGGCTCACCAAAATTGTTGAACATATAGATTTCCTCTTCAGAAATCTGATTGGGCAGGGGATAGGCAAGGAGCATAAAAAGTTTGCCTGACTGGGTGCACTGGGCAAAGGTCCAGTTAAGGCTGTCAACATAGGCGAAAAATGTTCCGGCAGCAAGGGAGTCATTGTAACCAGAATAACTCACCTCAGAAGCGCCAAAATAGCCGCAACCGCCCTTTTCCTCACCCGCCTTGACCCAGGTTTCAGCATGGCAGTCGGTTCCCTCGTCAAAATTACCTGAAAGACAGGTGGGCGCAATCACGATTGGCAGCATTCTGCCGTTATTCAGGTTATAGACATTAGAATTTGACCAGGAAGGGCTGATATTTGCCCAGCCGGTATTTTCACCATGTCCGCGATAGAGCATCCAGGAACGCCCTGAGTTCAAAGAGTCGGTCAAACCTTGAGCGGTGTTCAAGCCCCAGCGCTGGAAAAGGGTGTCAAACTGGGTAAATGGCCTGTTCATAACATAATTGCGGATTCTGATTACCACTGTCCAGAACCTACCCGGATTACCGCTTTCATAACCTGCCACCGCGCAAACCTTATTGAACCAGTCGCTATTTTCAAGATAAGGCTCCATCTCATATTTATAAAGTTTATTCATCACCGCCTCGGCCTCATTCTGATTGCGAACGCAGGCACGCGCAATAAACAAATCGGCAAGGATGTCAGAACCTTCATGCAGTGAATAGTAAAGGTCAGAAGCGTCAGAATGACCTGGCCAGTGATTACACCGCACATACTCAGGCGCATCTCCAACCAAAAGGACGAACTCTGGCGGATAGGGCCAGTTGTTGTAGGCATAATTGATGAACGAATAAATAAGAGCGGTATCATTCCCGCCAATCTCAGATGTCCTAACAACCTTTGTGCGCCAGCCCTTGCGCTCCTTCCAGTGGGCAAAAGGCTCAACCGCACTCGCAAAACTGTCATAAACGATTATCAGATAACTGCCATTTTCCACGCTCACCTGCGGTCTCAAAAATCTGTAATTGGCGATAAACGACCTGTAAAGCGGCTCAAACGCCCGAGAGACCTTTTGGGTTTTGCGCAACTTTACATTGATGTTGGACTCACCCGCATATCGCAGTTCCACCTTCATCCGTCGGGCAATCCTCACTTCCCCCAAAACCGGGTTGAATTCTATCGGCTGCAGGACCAGTTGCACCAGCCTGAAGTCGCGCATTATCATCGGTTCACTTATCCGGCAGGAAGCCTCGGGATAGAACTCATTGGTTGAATAGCACTTCTCATCAATCACAAAGGGCAGGGGCTCTTTTCCCTCAGGCAGGGGTGGTTGGGCAGGATAGACATTAAATCCGGCCAGGGTTAGAGTTTCTTCAGCAACAACCCGCAGGAAAACATCCCGGTCATCAGGAATGGCGATAAACCTTGCCACCACCGGCAACTCAGGCGCACCCTGCTCGGTGAGCACTCCACCTCCAGCGATACCAAGATTCAGGGTTTGAAACAGCCTGCCCTCGGCATAAATGGAATCAACATAAATACCGCTCAGGTTCAGTTCAACCACCGTCCTTTCCTGATTTGAACTCAGCACCCTGAACTCAGCCGGTTGTTCAGGACTGCCCGGTTCAAATGGCAGCCAGCCGGCAATTGCACCTGACAGCGCAAGAACATACAGCCACATCATCCTTTTCATTTTGCCTCCGGTTTTAACAATGGTTTATATTAACCCCATTTTATTTCAGGTCAACAGGCAAACGCCGAATTTTTCATTTTTTCAGACCCCAGCCCCGGGGTAAGCCCGATGGCATTTTTTTCAGTGGTCTTAATTCTGGCTGTTTTGCTTGCATCGGATATTTTTTTGGTTATAATAAAAGTCCTTGACCAGAGTTGAACTCAGACATTTTCCCGTGTTTAAAGACCAATTTAGGAGGATGTATGAAGATTTTTATTGACTCGGCAGATATTAATGAGATTAAGGAGGTGGCGAGTTGGGGAATTCTTGACGGTGTTACCACCAACCCTACCTTAGTGAAAAAGACCGGCAGACCTTTTAAGGAGTGTGTTGCCGATATCCTGAAGGTTGTTTCCGGACCGGTTTCGGTTGAGGCAATCTCGCCGGATGCCGCAGGGATGATTAAGGAGGCAGAGGATTGGGCAAAACTTGACCCCCAGAAGGTTACCGTCAAGATCCCGATGGGAATTGAGGGGCTGAAGGCAATGCGGGCGCTTTCTCAAGAAAGGATTATGACCAATGTTACCTTGGTCTTTTCGCCGAATCAGGCAATGCTCGCCTGTCGTGCTGGCGCTACCTTTATCTCGCCGTTTGTGGGCAGGCTGGATGACATCTCGCATGAGGGGATGGAACTGGTCCGGGATATTGTTGGGCTGATTGAGTATTATGGTTTTGACACCGAGGTGATTTCCGCAAGTATCCGCCATCCCTTGCATGTGGTTGAGTCTATGCGGGCAGGTGCGCATATCGCCACGATTCCCTATGATGTGCTTTTGAAGATGGTGAAGCACCCATTGACCGATGCCGGAATCAAGAGGTTTTACGAGGATTATCAGGGAATTCCCAAGCCCAAGGAGTGAAAGATGCCCATAGTTGATTCCAAGACCGGCAAGGTGCGCAAAAGTTATTCGGTTGCTGAACTGACCCAGGCCGCAAACCTGATGCGGGGTTATAATCTGATTGCCTTATGTGCGGCAGGTTCTGGTCATGCGGGTGGAACGTTGTCAATTATGGATGTTACCGCTGCGCTTTATCTGCATGTTGCCCAGCACGACCCAGAAAACCCTTTATGGAAGGACCGGGATAGAATCATCTGGTCAACCGGTCATAAGGCGCCCTCGCTTTATTTGGGGCTTGGTATGGCAGGATATTTTCCGGTTGAGGATGTGGTGCGGTTGCGCAAGTTGTATGCGCCCTATCAGGGGCATCCACACTGGCCGAAACTGACCGGGGTTGAGATTTCCTCAGGCTCTTTGGGTCAGGGGCTTTCGGTTGCGGTTGGCATTGCGCTGGCTGCCCGACTGGACAAAAAAAGTTACCGGGTTTACTGTCTCACAGGTGATGGCGAGCATCAGGAGGGGCAAATCTGGGAGGCGATAATGGAGGCGGGCGTTTATCACCTTGATAACCTCTGCTGTATCCTTGACAAGAACCGGCTCCAGATTGACGGCTGGGTAAGGGATGTAATGAGCATTGACCCGATTGCGGATAAGTATCGCTCCTTTGCCTGGAATGTGATTGAGATTGACGGCCATAATATGCACCAGATTCTTGCCGCATTTGACAAGGCGGCGCAGCACAAGGGTCAGCCAACCGTGATTGTCTGCCATACCACCAAGGGCAAGGGCGTTTCGTTTATGGAGAATGTGGCGGGCTGGCACGGCAAGGCGCCAAACAAGGCGGAGATGATAAAAGGCTTGCAGGAGCTCGGCTTGCATTTCCGGATTGACTACGAGAAGCTGTTGAAAAAGGCAGAGGAGTATCAGCAGGAGGCGAGCGCAAAACTCTTGGCAAAGGTGCCGAAGTTTTCCCGCAATTACTTCTGGAACCGGCAGGAGAAGATGAAGGTGGAGATGAAGGCGACGAGGTTCGGGTTTGGTGAGGCGCTCGAGGAGCTGGGCGATGACCCGCGGGTCTGCTGTATCGGAGCGGACATCTCCGGTTCAATTACAATTTCCCGGTTTTATGAGCAGCATCCGGAGCGATTGGGGCGCTGGTTTTCTGTCGGG
>CAZNRV010000070.1:0-11798 GCA_964575495.1 uncultured bacterium | reverse complement strand
GTTCCTCAGAGCCCCTTCCTATGTTCTCTATATGTACTATGCGGGCAAGACCGACAGCATCATTGTTGAGAACTGCAGCCTTTATGGCGCATCATCCTATGATGTCTATTTTTACAACTGCAAGAATGTCAAGTTCATCAGGACCAAGTTTGCGGGCACACCCTCGTACGGGATATATGGCTATTATGACACCCTTTGCGACTGGCGAGGCTGTTACTGGCTGGTAAACGGCTCTTATGGTATTATGTCCTACTATGGTCACCAATTGACAGTTCGGGAATGCACAACCCATGCCACTACGCGTCCCAGTTATATGTACTATTTCAATTATAACTATCAAGGGGTCAAACTCCTGAACAACTATCAGGTCGGCGGCACATCCTATGGAATCTACCTCAACAGCTCCTCAAGGTCCCAGGTTGAGGGCAACCACTTTTCCGGCTCCTACTCCTATCCAATCTATACCTATTATGACACCGCCTCGGTCTATAGGAACAACCTCTTTGTCAATACCGGTTCCTATGCGTTCTATGGCTACTACGGGCAGAAGCAGTTGATTCAAGCCTGTTCGGTTGGTGGCCCAACATCTGCCGGGTTCTATCTCTATTATACCGACTCGGTGCTGATGTATGACAACATCATCAACGCACCGGTCCCGCTCTATCTGTACTATGGCAATGGCGGCCATCTCATCTACCGAAACCAGTTTTATGCCACCAGTTCCTATTGCGTGTATCTGTACGGAAGCCATTATAACAATAAGTTCATCAACAACTTCTTCCGGGGTTACACCTCTTACGGCATCTATTCCAGTTCTTCATATTATCTGTACAATCCGGTGTTTAAGAACAACTCCTTTTATCAAACCGGCTCCCAGTATCCGCTCTATCTGTATTATGCGTATAACTGCACGCTCTATAATAACATCTTCCGGGGAGGGACATCCTATCTCATCTACCTCTATTCCGGCTCAATTGACTCCTGCAACTACAACCTGTATTACACCAGTTCCGGCACCCCGTTCTATTATCTTGGCAGTACCCGGACCTGGGCACAGTGGCAGGCGCTCGGGTTTGACCTGCAGGGCAAGGGTCCGATGCGCGACCCGCTTTATGTCAATCCGCCGCTTGATTTGCACATCCGCCGGGGTTCGCCCTGCATAGATTCGGCAAAGACCCAGACCGTGGCATCACCGGATATTGACCTTGAGACCAGGACCGCTCCTTATGACATTGGCGCGGATGAGTTCTATGCACCGGTTGACCTGGCGGTTGACCGCATCATTGCACCAGGAACCTATGCGCCACTGGATACCACGATAACCCCAGCCGCAATGATATATAACTATGGACCCAGAACTGTGAGCAATGTCCGGGTTGATTTTGAGATGCGCTCCACCACCGGCAAGTTATTCCGGGAGAAGAAGTTCATTACCACACTGGCAAGCGGTGAATTCAACCCTAATTACCTATACCCCGTATGTGCTGAATGATACCGGCAACTGGGCGGTGAAGTGCACGCTCTACTACTACGGCGACTCATTCCCAGCCAATAACCGTGCGATGCTGACCTGCCGGGTGCCGCCAATTGATGTTGGTCCAATCCGGATTGTTGAGCCGGTGGGCTCAATTGATTACGGCTCAACCGTAACCCCGCAGGTCTGGGTGTTCAACTATGACGGGACATATCCGTCCGGTCCAGTTCCGGTTACCTGCCAGATTGGCACCACCTATTTCAACACGAAGTATGCGGCAGTGCCGCCGGGTGAATCAGCGCTGGTGGAGTTTGACGACTGGATTGTTGGCGAACGGGATTCGGTTACGGTTCAGTTCGTCACCAATAAGCGGCTTGACCCTGACCGGAGCAATGATACGCTCACCGGCAGATTCTGGGTCCGCCTGCACGATGTGGGTGTGGCAAGAATTGTCGCACCTGTCGGGGTCATCCTTTACGGTGTGCCGTTTAATCCCAAGGCATGGGTGAAGAACTATGGCAACACCACCGCTTCGTTTAATGTCCTGATGCACATCGGCACTGTGTATGCGGATACCCAGAGTGTCTCCACGCTGGCACCGGGCGAGTCAACTGAGGTTGAGTTTGACGAGTGGACACCGGATGTCCTGTTCTATCAGATGGTGAAGTGCTCAACTATGCTGGCTGGTGACCTCCGTCCTGTAAATAACAAGAAACAGGATTCAATCTTCATCTATCTGGCTGATGCCCAGCCGACCGCAATTCTCCAGCCCAAGGGCACGGTTGACTCCGGAGCGGTTATCGCGCCGCAAGTCCGGGTGAAGAATAACGGCACCCAGAACGCCACCTTCTATGTCCGGCTGCGGGTTGGCTCCTACTATCAGCAGCGGCTGATGGTTAACCTGCCGCCTGGTGTTGACACGCTCATTACCGGGTTCCCGAACTGGGTTGCCAGTCCGGTGGGCACGCTTCAGGTGCGGTGCTCAACCGCGCTGAGCGGTGATATGAACAGCGGCAATGACCTCTTGATTGACTCGGTTATCGTGCGTTCGCTCTCAACAAACGATGTGGGCGTGAATGCCATCCTGGAGCCGGCAGCTGCGGTTATGGTGAATTCATTGGTGAGACCACGGCCGCGGGTGCGCAACTACGGCTCAAATCCGGCAACCTTTGACATCCACTTCCTCATCAAGGATGAGGGTGGCAGCACGGTCTACAAGGACAGTCTGAAGAACCAGACCCTTGACCCGGGCAGGCAGTTGGTGTTCCCGTTTGCAAGCACCTGGACCGCAGCGCCGGTGGGCAACTATCAGGCGATTGCCTACACGGTGATGAGCGGTGATGGGAATCCTGCGAACGATACACTCATACTTGCATTCAGGGTGACCCTGGATATCACTCCTGGCTGGGCTGAGGAAATGTCGGTTCTCGGTTATGTCAAGGATGGCGGCTGGCTGACAGTGGTAAAGGGAGGGACGGACGCACCGCCCAAGGTTTATGGTGCGGTTGGTTACAAGAGCGGGGCGTTCTTCTTATTTGACCCAAGCACGAGGACTTGGACCGCAGCGCCGACCTGGCCCCCTGGCAAAGAGACCAAACCGCCTTACAAAGGTGCATGTGCCTGCTATGGCGACGGCTACATCTATGCGGTCAAGGGTAACAACACCCCTGGGTTCTGGCGTTACTCGGTTGCCGGCAGCACCTGGGAGCAGTTGCCTGATATTCCTGCGGGCTCTACGGGCAAGAACCCCAAGGGCGGAACCGATGTGGTGTATGTGAAGATAGGAGGCACTGGCTATGTGTACCTGTTGAAGGGATATGGTCAGGACTTTATGCGCTACAACACCGCAACCGGAGCCTGGGAGCAGTTGCCCAATGCGCCGGCGGGTACAAAGCCCAAGTGGGACAAGGGTTCCTGGCTGGTTTACGATGGCAATAACTATATCTATGCGCACAAGGCGAAGTATCATGAATTCTGGGTTTACAGCGTCAGCGATAACACCTGGTTAGCGGAGATGCGGCAGGGTATGCAGATTGCCAGTGGTAGAACCGGCAAGAATAAGAAGTCCAAGGATGGTGCTGATGCCGCACTTTACAGCGGCTTCATCTATGCGCTCAAGGGTGGCAACACCGTTGAGTTCTGGAAGTATGACATCGGTGCCAACACCTGGACCGAACTTGACCCGATGCCGGAGTATGGCGCAAGCGGCAGGAGAAAGCGGGTGAAGAATGGTGGTGCCCTTGTGTGTGCAGATGACGGTCTGTTCTATGCGTTCAAGGGTGGCAAGACCCAGGAGTTCTGGCGCTACTTTGAGGGGGCGGTAATGTTGCCGCCAGCACCTCCGGAGCGTTCGGGCGTGATGGCAGAGAGGACCGGTGTTGACCGGTTTGGCTTCTCCTTGACGCCCAATCCGCTCTCCAAGGGTTACGGGCTCCTGAGTTACAGTGTGCCGCAGAGTGGCGAGGCGAAGGTATCGGTCGTTGATGTAACAGGCAGGACTGTTCTTGAGTTTGGCTTTGTTGCATCCGGGACCGGGACAAAGAGCCTTGACCTGCGCAATCTGGCCACTGGTGTCTACCTCGTGCGGTTTGAGGCTATGGGCTCAAGTGCGAGCCAGAAGCTCATCATCCAGTAGCGAATGCGAATGCTTAAGGGGGCGTTAATTCGCCCCCTTTTTTTGTCATTGCGTTTCTCTTTTTTGTCATTGCGAGGAGCATAGCGACGAAGCAATCTACACGCGTGAGATTGCCACGGGCGGAGCCTGCCCCGAGCGCTTGAGATTGCTTCGCTTCGCTCGCAATGACGGGAAGTGAGGGGCTCGCAATGACGGAAAGTGAGGGGCTCGCAATGACGGGAAAATGGGAAATGGTTTGACATCAGACAATTATTTAATAGAATTATTGTTCGCGGATGAAGACAATTGCCTGGTTTATTGACCATACCCGGCTCAAGCC
Organism: uncultured bacterium; assembly: GCA_964575495.1. Taxonomy (GTDB): domain Bacteria; phylum Hydrothermota; class Tepidihabitantia; order Tepidihabitantales; family Tepidihabitantaceae; genus JAOABP01. The sequence continues at coordinate 7,370 of CAZNRV010000070.1, read as the reverse complement.
AGAGACAACGCCGGCTGAGATTGAGCGGTTGTGCACAGAGGCAACGGGGTTCGGGTTTGCGACGGTGTGCGTGAACCCCTGCTATGTTCCGCTTGCGGTGGAACTGCTGAAAGGGACCAAGGTCGGTGTTTGTGCGGTTGTGGGATTCCCTCTGGGCGCCAGTTTGACCGGGGTAAAGGTGGCTGAGGCGGAACTGGTAACAGAGGCGGGCGCAACTGAACTTGATATGGTGATGAATATCGGGTATTTTAAGGCGGGGGAGTGTCAGCGGGTGGTTGATGATATCAGGGCGGTGGTGAAGGCGGCAGATGGCAGGCTGGTGAAGGTAATTATTGAGACCGGGCTTTTGAATGAAAATGAAAAGGTCAGGGCAACCGAACTGGTGATTGAGTCCGGCGCAGGTTTTGTCAAGACTGGAACCGGATTCGGTGCGGGTGGGGCGACAGTTGCGGATGTGGTGCTGCTGGCGCGGGTGGCAAAGGGAAGGGTTGGGGTGAAGGCGGCTGGCGGAATCAGAACCCTGAGTCAGGCAAGGGCTTTGATTGCTGCCGGCGCAACCCGTCTGGGAACGAGCGCCGGGGTGATGATTGTTAAGGAAGAGTTAGAGAAAAATAAATAAGGAGGATTTTATATGGCTTACGGAAAGATAAAGGAGTTTCTGCAAAAGGAGTTGCAGACAGTTAGAGAGCAGGGGCTCTATAAGGAGGAGCGTTATATTCACGGACCACAGGGAGCCCAGATTGAGGTGGAGTTTCCTGAGGGTGCGGCGCAGAAGGAGGTTTTGAACTTTTGCGCCAATAACTATTTAGGGCTTTCAAGTCATCCTGAGGTTATCAAGGCGGCGCATGAGGCATTAGAGAAATGGGGTTACGGGCTTTCGTCAGTAAGGTTTATCTGCGGAACCCAGAGTTTGCACCGGCAACTGGAAAGGAAAATCGCCGAGTTCTTGGGGATGGAAGATGCGATTCTTTATACATCCTGTTTTGATGCCAATGGCGGGTTGTTTGAGGTAATTTTAGGGGCTGACGATGCCATCATTACCGACCAGTTGAATCACGCATCAATCATTGATGGCATCAGGCTGTGCAAGGTGCCAAAGGAGAGAAGGCTCATCTATAAGCATGCGGATATGGCAGACCTGGAGGCGAAGCTGAAGGAGGCAAGGGAGAAGGGCGCAAGGTTTGTGATGGTTGCGACGGATGGCGCATTTTCAATGGACGGGGATGTGGCAAAACTTGATGAGATTGTGCCGCTGGCTGAGAAGTATGATGCCTTGGTGATGATTGATGATTCGCATGCCACCGGTTTTATGGGTAAGACCGGCAGGGGCACGCACGAGCATCGCGGGGTGATGGGCAAGATTGACATCATCACAACCACCTTCGGCAAGGCGATGGGCGGGGCGTCAGGCGGAGTGACCGCAGCGAGGAAGGAGATTGTGGAGATTTTAAGGCAGAGGTCAAGACCTTATCTTTTCTCCAATACGCTCTGTCCGGTGGTGGCAGCGGCAACCTTAAGAGTGATTGAGATTCTTTCAGAGACGACCGAGCGCAGGGATAAACTGGAGTGGAATACGAAGTACTTCCGCAAGGCGATGACCGCAGCCGGTTTTGATATCAAGCCGGGTGAGCATCCGATTGTGCCGATTATGCTCTATAATGCCAAACTGGCGCAGGATTTTGCGAGGGATTTGTATCATGAGGGAATATATGTGATTGGCTTTTTCTATCCGGTGGTGCCAAAGGGGCAGGCGCGAATTCGGGTGCAGCTGTCAGCAGCGCACGATAAGGAGCATATTGATAAAGCGATTGCGGCGTTCACGAAAATCGGCAAGAGGTATGATATTTTGGGTAAGAGCAGAGATGAGATTGTAGCGCGCTACGGCGAATAAGGGCTGCGTTCAAACCAGACCAAGGGGCATCTGAAGATGCGCCCATTATTATTTAGAGCCTGGAAAAAGGAAAGATTAACACCGGGGTTTGGGGCGGTGCGGTAAGTTTATTAATTTTAATGAGATAGTGTTTCAGGTGCCATTTTGAGGGTATGTCCCCTCCACCACCCCGGGGGTTGTAATAAATTTAAGGGGACTGATGGGTTTAAACCCGGGTTTCAGTCCCCCTTTTGGCTTTTTGTTTGCCTTAACGCAGAATCAGTTTTGCGGTTGTTTTGTTTGCGCCAAACTGAGCCTGGACAAAGTAGATGCCGGCAGTGAGATGAGAAAGGTCAAGGGTGAAGTTGGGTTTCTTAGTAGAACTGATAAGGCAGGTTCTGCCCGCAGGGTCGTAAACAGTGATTTGGGCTTTAGCCCCGGGGGCGATTGCCAGTGCGCAGTTGACCTTGCCGTTTGCCGGGTTGGGGAATAGTTTCAGGGCAAGGTTGGTGGCGATAGGCATTGGCTTTTCCTCAATGCCCGGTCCGGTTTCAGGGCTTTTGTAGCACCAGAACTCCGAGGTCTTGCCGCCTTTGAGCGCATAGAAGATGCCGTTGCCCATTGAGACAAGACCACCACCCCCTTTGACCCGTTTCTTTCTGCCGGTTACGCCCATCTGGGGGATGGTGTCAAGTTCTTCCCAGCGGTTTTCCTGAGGGAAGAAGCGCCAGAATTCGCAGGTGTTGCCGCCTTTGAGGCAGTACATCGCATTGCCCCACCAGCCGCCACCAGCGCCGTCCTTGACCTTTTTCTGTCTGCCTAACCGACCGGCGAGCGGGAATTTCTGATAGGTGGTGGTGAGCCACTGATTGAGCCCGATGTCAAAGGCAAAAACCTCGTTGTATTTTGCCTTGACCGCATAGATGATGTTCTGCCCGTCGTAGACGATGAATGAGCCCTCTTTGTAGGCGTCCTTACCCGATGGTCCGAGCGGTGCTTTGGGCAGCTGCTCCCAGGTATCGGTGATGGTGTTGTAGCGCCAGAATTCGTTCTTGTAGCCTTTGAGGAAATAGATATAGCCGGTGTCATTTTTGACAACATAAGCCATTCTCGTGCCGCCCTTGATTGGTTTGCCGGTTGGACCTGCCGGGACATTGCGGCGCGGTTCCCAGGTGTTTTGCCAGGCGTCGTAGCGGAGAAAACTGAATGTGGAGTAGCCCTTGGTGGCGTAGATGTAGCGGAAGCCGTCACTGAGCAATGCGCCTCCCTTATATACGGGTTTGCCGCCGGAGCCGGCTGGAATCTGGGCACAAATCTGCCAGGAGTCATCATTTATATGATAGGCGAGGAAGTCGTCGGTTTTGTTGCCGCGCAGGATAAAGATGCGATTGTAAAGCGGGGCAAGGCAGCCACCGTCCTTGACAAGTTTGCCGCCGGAGCTCGGCGGGACCGGCAACATCTCCTGCCAGCCAGGCAGAATCGGACTGCGGATGACCACGGTTTTGGTAATCTGGTCGTTATTGGGGTCGGCGTCAATTGCCAGCCGGGTGGAGCAGCGGATCCGGAAGATGCCGCGTGGTGCGTTCCAGGGGTCAAAGTTCACCAGCAGGGTCTCGAGGGGCTGGAGTGTTAGAATCAGAGCGGTATCCTGATAGAGCAGGTTTGCCCCCTGATAAGCCGAGAGAATGGTCTTGAAACCGGATTCAACAAAGGTGCCGAAGTTGGTGATTTTTGCCTGCGGGGTGATGATGCCAGGGGGATTGGTATCTTTGGGTGAGATGATGGCGATTGCCCCGACATCGTGGCTCGGGCTGCGGACAATGCAGGTGGAAGTGAGGACATCATTGGCCGGGTTGATATCCCGAGAGATGGAAACCCGGAGCCTGGTGGTGTAATGCGCTGGCGGGCTGGCAACCCAGGGTGGAAAGGTTACGGTATCGGTCAGATTAGGGGCGAGGTGATGGGTCAGAGACTCGGAGTAAATCGGAGAACCAAGGATGGAGATTTCAAAGAGCACATTAAAGGTCGCCTCCTGAGTGCCATTATTTCCGACAATTCCGGCTGGAATGACAGTGGTTGATTCCACAACCATTGTTCCGGGTTTAAGAATTTGGAGGGCAGCAACATCGTTGTAGAATGGCGGGCGGACAAAGACCTTTTTGGAAAGGGTGTCGTTGGCAGGGTTGATGTCTCCAGGGAGGGCGGTGCGGAAAGAGGCGTTGACGATGCCAAAGGTGTCAAGAGAGTAGGAGCTGAAGTTAACGGTGAGAGTTTCGTTAGCGGGGAGGTCGGTGACAAGCACCGAGTCGTGAAATGGTCCGAGGTAGCAGTGGGTATAGAAGGTGCCGAGACCGCCGGAGAAGTTGGCAACCCGGCAGCTGGGGACGATAACCACGCCCGAGTCAACCGTATCCGTCGGCGAGATGATTTTTGTGACGCCAACATCAGTGGCGCGACGCTGGGCGGTGATGGTGAAGTTGTCAATGACCCAGTAGGTGATGCCGGTAGATTCGGTTAAAAGGCCGAACTGGATGCGGACACCAGCGCGGTTCTGTGCCCAGGGTAGTTCGTAAACTAAAAGCCCTGGTTCCACAGTTCTACCCGTCAGGTCATCAATGATGATAGGGAATGGACCAGAAGAGTCAACCGAGCCTCTTATTTGCGCCTGATGAATACCCGTTCCAGGAAGAAAACCAAGTGAGCAGCGGAGGACAACATTGGTGCAGCCCCGCAGGTCCAGATAGGGGGTAGTGAGCATATCTTCGCCGTCTTCGCCAGGACCCAAGGCGGCATAAGGGGTAGGGTTGTCAGACCAGGGGTTAAAGCCCAAATCGGGCGCCCGATGCCAGTCGTTGGAACTGGTGTCGCGGGTGAAGTAGATTTGCCAGCCGGGAGGGGGATTGGTGGTTGACCAGGATTGGTCAAAGTTTTCCGTGAGGATGATATTCTGTGCGCGCGCAGGCGCAGGGATTAGAAACCCGATTCCGGCAAACACCAGTGTCAGAATAATTATATAATCCTTCATCAGGACCTCCTTTATCGATAGCGGGTCATAAACAGAAACTTACTTGCCATTTGAACTCTTATTATAAAATAATAGCGCGATTTCGCTCTTTTGTCAACTTGGAATTTAAGATTAATTGCTTGACAGCGGGCTTTTGTTTGTTTAATTTTATATGTTGTTGATAGCATTCAGATGTTTCCTGGTGCCGGTAGAGGTGTTAATCTGGCGGTTGACACCTTGCCGGTATTTTATTAAAATCGGTGTGTGAAAATGAAATAAAAGGAGGCAAACAGTGCGGAAAAATGTGACAGGTTCTTTAGTGGTGGCAACCGGCGCTTTGTTAGCGGTGTTGTTGCTCTTCGGTTGCGGTCGGATGCCACCACCCGAAATCTGGCAGCCAAATGCCGCAGATTCGGCGGCGATTGACGCGGTGGTGAAAGCGAATCAGCAGTTGCTGAAGGTGGATTTTAATGAGGCGGGTTTTCAATATCTCGAATGGGTTGTGCCGGATTCCGTTATCCGAAAGGCGATAAAGGACAATCCTTTTAAACAGCGCTATATCAGCGACTCGATGCAGCACTTTTTCGATGCCGAGTTGAGCAAGTGGAATTACCGTTTTTGGGCAAAAGCAGATACTTTGCTTAAAGAGACGACAGCAACCGTTACCGTGGTCGAGACCATCCCCGGGCTTTTACGCCTGCATGCGATTAAATACACCCGGTTTTTGAAAGACTCGATAATTATTACGCCGTCAGAGACCATCCGGCTGAAGTTCTATGATACGCTGTTCACTGATACTTCAATGGTAATTGAGAAGCCATTGTTAGGCGTGGTTACCGGTGGTTGCGTTCTGCGGAAGGAGAACGGGGAGTGGCGGTTCTGGAAACTGGCTGGAGGGCAGCGGTTTTATGCGCCCAATCCTGAGGATGCGCCCTATTTTATTACTGTTTATATGACCAACGGCATAAGGTCTGACACCTTTCTTTTGAGACCGGATACGCTCCATTACGGGATTCAGCGGTTTTATGAGTATCCTGACGGTCTTTTGAGTTACGGTGTGGGCGACAGCCTGTGGGTTACGGGACTTCTGACCGCGGCGACAGAGGCAAGTAATTTTATCTTTTTCGGCGGCAATCGCTACCGGCTGGCAGCGGCAAACAGGATAAAATTTACCCAGCCGGGCGTTCAAAGGCTTTATGTGGAGCAGATTCCATACGGGGTGCTCTATGATGCGGGCGGTGAATTGAACGCGACGGTATGGGGGATTCCGATTAATGTCAAAGGAGGCGGACAATGAAAAGGTTTTTGCTGGCGTTAATCGTTCTTACTGCCCTTTCCGGCAGCGCCTTCGCGGGTGTGGTGGGTAGAATCCGTGGTAAAGTCACGGACAAGAGAACCCGGGAGCCGCTGATCGGAGTGAACATCATTGTTGTCGGCACCGAACTGGGTGCGGCAACCGATGCCAACGGCGAGTACGAGATAATCAATGTGCCACCAGGCAGATACAAAATGTCGGCGTCCTATGTGGGCTACAATGAGATGACAGTGACCGATGTGTTAGTTGTGCAAGACAATGTGACGTTGATTGACTTCCAGTTAACCCAGACCGCAATTGAAGTGGGAACGGTTGAGGTAAAGGCGGAGCGACCATTGGTGAACCGGGGGACAGTGAGTGTTGAGCGGGTTATTACGGATGAGGATTTCAAGCGGCTGCCTGTGGTTCAGCTGTCAGAACTGGTTGGGATGCAGGCAGGTGTTACCCAGACTGCGGGCAGGGGCTGGACCCATATCCGGGGCGGCAGGTATGATGATGTTGCCTACTTAGTGGATGGCGTCGCGGCGCAGGATGCGGTGATTGGGACCTTGTGGTCAAGCCCGAAGCCTACCAGCGATGCGCTGGCTTCAGTGGTGGTGGTTCCTGGCGGTTTTGACGCTGAGTACGGTTCGGCGATGTCGGGTATTATCAAGGCAGTCACAAAGGAAGGTGGAGCCAGAAAATCAGGCAAAATTGGCTATCTTACCGACGAGGTTTTCCCGAAGCCGGATTTGAACTATGGCTATAACCGGCTGACATTTTCCTTGGGCGGACCGACCTTTTATAACCGCTTGCGCTACTTTCTGTCTACGGAATACTTCAAAACCGAAGACGACCGCAACTGTATTTACAAGGTCAATCAACCGCGCGGCGAATATGCGGCTGAAGGGAAATTAACCCTGCAGATGCCCAAAGAGTTCTTTTTAACGCGTGAAGGGATGAAACTGACGGTTGACGCCTATCACTCCAATTACCAGTGGCAGGCGTTTTCCAATAGCTACAAGTTCTATCAAAAGGCGCTTTATGCCAACCGGGTGCGCTCTTCAAAGGGCAACATTACCTTAAACCACATGCTTTCGCCTACGACTGTTTACGAAGCGAAGTTTGGACTGTTCCAGACATCTTTGATTCGAACGGTGCGCAACTTTGACGCCGAAGCGGCGGACACGACTGGATTCTGG
>CAZNRV010000069.1:0-8133 GCA_964575495.1 uncultured bacterium | reverse complement strand
GTCATCGGGCCGGAGCCGTCTTCTGGTCCCAACCCTGGCTTAATAGGTTCGGGCGTAATAAATCAGGGTTGAGGTCGGTTTGCCGCAGATAATGCATTGCCCGGGCTGATTCTGTTCGTTCAGGGGCATATTGCGCGGGCTGGTCTTGGTTTCCGCAACGAGCCGGTTTTCGCACTCCTGAGCGCCACACCAGTGCACCTTGACATAGCCCGGTTTTATTTCAATGTTCTTCTTGAACTCCTCAAGGGTCTGGGCTTGTGTGGTAACGCTTTTGACCCAGGTGCGGGCGCGCCGAAGCAACTCGTTCTGGATGCTCTCAAGCAGGGTTTCGGTTTCCTCGGCTAAATGGTCAAGCTTGACAGTCAGTTTGCCCGTCCCGGCTCTGGGCACAAGCACCGCCTGATTGTTCTTGACATCGCGGGGACCAATCTCAATCCGGAGCGGGACACCGCGCAACTCATATTCGTTAAACTTCCAGCCCGGGGTAAACTGGGGCCGGTCGTCAAATTTCACCCGGAAGCGAGCAAGGATTTCTTTAACCCGTTGGCACTGGTTCAGGACCGCCTCATCATCCCTGCCATAGAGAATCGGCACAATCACCACCTGATAGGGCGCAACCCTTGGCGGCAGAAAAAGCCCTTTGTCATCGCCATGGGTCATTATTACCGCCCCAATCAAACGGCTGGAAACGCCCCAGGATGTTCCCCAGGGGTGTTTTTCGGTGTTGTCCTCGTCAAGGTAGCGGATGTCAAAAGCCTTGGTGAAGTTCTGACCGAGGTTGTGCGATGTCCCTGCCTGTAAAGCCTGGCCATCCGGCATCAGCGCCTCAATGGAATAGGTGGCAAGGGCGCCAGGAAATTTTTCGCTTGCCGGCTTTTCACCGGCAATGACCGGTACCGCCAGGTCGCTTTCGGCAAAGTCAGTGTAGATATTTAAAATGCGCAGGGTTTCCTCTGAGCCTCCTCCTGGGTGCGATGCAGGGTGTGACCTTCCTGCCAGAGGAACTCAAGGGTGCGCAAGAAGAGCCTGGTGGTCTTTTCCCAGCGGAAGATGTTGCACCACTGGTTGATTAAAACCGGCAGGTCCCGATAACTCTTTACCCAGCGGGCATACATATAGTTGATAATCGCCTCGCTCGTGGGACGAAGCGCCAAAGGCTCGGTCAAATCCAAGTCCCCGCCCCTGGTCACCCAGGCAACCTGCGGGGAAAAGCCCTTGACATGCTCAGCCTCCTTTTTTAGAAAACTCTCTGGAATCAGGGTCGGGAAATAGGCGTTCACATGACCGGTTGCCTTGAAGCGGGGCATCAAGCCGCGCCTGCATATTCTCCCAGAGCGCATAGCCATAAGGTCTGATAACCATACAACCGCGCACCGGGGCATAGTCGGCAAGTTCGGCTTTGAGCACGACCGCAGTATACCACTCGGAGAAGTTCTCCTTCTTTGATGGAATCTCCTTTACATAGGATTCATCCTTCATATCCTCCCATACTAATCAAACTGAAAATTCAGTCAAGGATTACAGGCAAACCCGGTGATGTTTCTGGCTTAATCCCTGTTAGTTAGTCAAAAACCGCTTCAGGATTTGCCGTTAATCTGCTGAAAATAACCCATTGAAGTTCGGTTCTGATGGGCGTTTCAAGATGCAAATTTGGCTGAGATGAGGGTATTCAAATCGGCTCAAGTACAGCAGTTCGGCTTAAAACCGGTTTGAGTTAGGGGGTTATCCCACGGCTAAAACTTAACTTTTGCTAAATAGCGCAAATACGAAACTTAACCCCAAAATAAGGGGTGGTATTTTGTGTATGTATATATACACTTAGGATTTGGCGAGCCATCAGTATTTTGCAAGAGATGTTTTTTTATTTTTTACGGCAGCCGGTTCCTTGTTCTTGCCATTGTATTGTCATTATCTTATTTATTTTAAGGCAAAAACGGTCGGGACAAGATGTGTTCTGGGCAAACCTTTCTTAGCCGGCGAGCGCCCTTCCGAGGTAATAGGGCCAGATGATTAAGGCAAGAACGCCTTTCCAGAAGAAGGGGAGATGGAGATAGCCAATGGTAAAGAGCCAGCCGATAAACCAGACCGGTCCCATAATATCAGGACCTCGCCATTCATGCTTTATTTTCATTTTGCCTCCTTGGCATTGGGTTGTTTCTTCCGACACATTTTCCTCCTTTTTGCCCTCATTTGATAAACAACGAAGTAGCGGGGGCTGGATTCGAACCAGCGACCTTGAGGTTATGAGCCTCACGAGCTTCCAGGCTGCTCCACCCCGCAATTATTAAATATTTTAACACATTCCGACTCATTGTCAATTTCTGTTATTCCGAGTCGCTCGACTTTATATAGTTCTATGTTCTTAGTTCCAAGTTCTGCCTTCGGCAGCTGCCAGGGCAGTTCCCAGTTCCGAAAACCAAGAACCAAGAACCAAGAACTAAGAACCAATTATTAGGATTGACATAATTTCATATCTTGACTTTTATAAAAATTATATTATAATTACTAATTATTATTATTCGCGGTTCAGCGGTTCCGGCTGCTGTCTGCGATGTTCGTTTTATAAATTAATTAACAGGAGAATTTATGGTTATGATATTGAAAAAACAGATACTTGGACCAGGAGTTAAGCGGTTTGAACTAACTGCGCCCGAGATTGCCCGCAAGGCTTTGCCCGGGCAGTTTGTTGTCCTGCGGATAAATGAAGAGGGGGAAAGAATCCCTTTGACCATTGCGGATGCCCGGCCGGATGAAGGGGTATTGGTTATTGTTTTTCAGGAGGTTGGCAAGACGACAATGCTTTTAGGCACTTTGAATGAGGGCGATGAGATTATGGATTTGATAGGTCCTTTGGGTAAGCCGAGTGAGATTGAGAAATTTGGTACGGTTGCCTGTGTTGCGGGCGGGGTGGGCACACCTGAGATTTATCCGGTCGCACGGGCTTTGAAGCAGGCAGGCAACAGGGTGATTGGAATAATCGGGTTCAGGAATAAGGATTTGATTCTGATGGAAGATGAGATGAAGGAGGTGGTGGATGAGTTGATTGTTGCCACTGATGACGGCTCAAACGGTAATAAGGGGCTGGTTACTGATATGCTTGAGCGGGTGATTGAGCGGGGTGAGAAGATTGACCGGTGTTTTGCAGTCGGACCGGTGATAATGATGAAGATGGTCTCGCTTCTGACAAAGAAATACAATATTCCCACGGTTGTCAGTTTGAATCCGATTATGCTGGATGCGACCGGGATGTGCGGGGTCTGCCGGGTTGAGGTTGATGGTCAGACCAAGTTTGCCTGTGTTGATGGTCCGGAGTTTGACGGGCACAAGGTTAATTTTGACCTTTTGATGGCACGGCTCAAGACCTATGTGAAGGAGGAGCGCGAGGCGGTGGAGATTTTCCAGAAGGAATGCGGTTGCGAAAGGGGGAGCCGTGGCTAAAATCAGTCCAAAGAGAACCCCGATGAAGGAGCAGCCCCCAGAGGTCAGGCGCCATAACTTTGATGAAGTGCCTTATGGTTATACACCTGAAGAGGCGATTGCCGAGGCGCAGCGCTGCCTTAAGTGCAAGAAGCCGAGTTGTGTTGATGGCTGTCCGGTTCAGGTTGATATCCCTGGTTTTATCGCTCAGATTGCCCAGGGAAATTTCCTTGAGGCGATGAGGATAATGAAGCGGACCAATGTGTTGCCGGCGATATGTGGGAGGGTTTGTCCCCAGGAGGTGCAGTGTGAAGGTGCCTGCATTCTGGGCAAAAAGATGGAGCCGGTGGCGATCGGCAATCTTGAGCGGTTCATTGCCGACTGGGAGGCAACTCAGCCTGAGTGCGTGATGTGCGAGATAAAGCCATCAACCGGTAAAAGGGTTGCGGTTGTCGGTTGCGGTCCTGCGGGTTTGACCGTTGCTGGTGATATGCGGAAATTTGGGCATGATGTCACCATCTTTGAGGCTTTGCACAGGCCGGGCGGGGTTTTGATGTATGGTATTCCTGAGTTCAGGCTGCCCAAGGCGGTTGTGGAGCGGGAGGTAAATTTTGTCCGTTCGATGGGGGTGAAGATAGAGCTGGATTATGTTGTGGGAAAATTGAAGACGATTGATGAGTTGCTTCTAAATTTTGATGCGGTTTTTATTGGCACCGGTGCTGGTCTGCCGCTTTTTATGAGCATCCCGGGCGAGAACTATCTTGGGGTTTATTCGGCAAATGAGTATCTGACTCGCTCAAATTTGATGAAGGCTTATCTTTTTCCCAAGTATGATACTCCGATTGTTCGGGGCAAAAGGGTGGCGGTGATTGGCGGCGGTAATGTGGCGATGGATGCGGCGCGCACCGCTTTGCGCCTTGGGGCTGAGCGTTCAATCCTTATTTATCGCCGTTCGCGCAATGAGATGCCTGCAAGGGCGGCAGAAATTCACCATGCAGAGGAGGAAGGGGTTGAGTTTATGCTCTTGACCAATCCGGTGCGTTACATTGCTGATGGGAATGGCTGGGTGAAGGAGGTAGAGTGTCTGCGGATGGAATTGGGTGAGCCGGATGCATCAGGCAGGCGCAGGCCGGTGCCGGTTTCAGGCAGTGAGTTCAGGATTGAGGTGGATACAGTGGTCGTTGCGATTGGCAATAGTCCGAACCCGTTGATACCGCAGACAACGCCCGGATTGGAGACAGGTAAAAAGGGGACTGTTGTGTGTGACCTTAAGACCGGCAGGACAACAAAGAAGGGTGTTTTTGCCGGAGGTGATATTGTTACCGGTGCGGCAACCGTTATTCTGGCGATGGGCGCAGGCAGAATAGCGGCAGGGTCAATGGATGATTATCTGCGCACCGGTGTCTGGTGAGAGAAAGGAGCAAGGTATGAGTAGAAGTGATATCGTCCGCAGGTTGCGCAAGCGCAGAATCGGTGTTTTAATGGGAGGTTGGTCGAGTGAGCGGGAGGTTTCCCTGCTTTCCGGGCAGCGAGTTTTGGAGTCGCTGAAAAAACAGGGTTATCAGGCGGTTGGCATTGATATCAGCCGCAGTTTTGTTGACCAAATTAGACAGGCGAAGATAGATATGGCGTTTATTGCCCTGCATGGCAGACCTGGTGAGGATGGCACGATGCAGGGTTTTTTGGAATTGATGGGTATCCCCTATACCGGTTCTGGTGTGACCGCTTCGGCGGTGGCAATGGATAAAGTTTTTACCAAGATGCTCTTCAAGCAGATGGGCATCCCCACACCGGATTTTGTCAGCATCGGTGAGGATGAGGGTGTCGCTGCCGGGCTTGCCGAAGCGGAAAAGCGGTTCGCCTATCCGCTGATTGCCAAGCCAAGGTGCGAAGGCTCAAGTGTTGGAATCGAACTCTTAGAGGGCAGGCGCGGGGCAATGGACCGGTGCGAGCGAGTCTGGCGCGGTTTTGGCGATATGCTCATTGAGCCTTTTATAAAAGGAATGATTGCCACGGTTGGAATTGTTGGCGATATGGTGCTGCCGATACTTGAGTTGGCGCCGAAGAGTCAGGAGTTTTATAACTACGAGGCAAAGTATACAAGAGGTGAAACCGAGTTCATTCTGCCGGCGCGGCTGGACAGCCGAACCGAAAAGAAGATAAAGGAGCTGGCTATAAAGGCGCATCAAGGGCTGGGTTGCAAGGGGTTTTCCCGGATAGATTTGATAGTCAAGGACAACCGTCAGCCCTATTTTTTAGAGATAAACACGATTCCTGGTCTGACCGACCTTTCTGACCTGCCTGCTCAGGCAGAACATGCTGGGATATCATATGATGAATTGATATTCCGAATCTTGGCGGATGCGCTGGTGTAAGGCGATGGCGGGTTTTCTTGACTTGAAAGGATTCCTGAATAGTATTTTTTTCCTATGATTCGTAATCGAACTCTGCGACGGCACCTGAGTATCAGGCGGCGTGTTAGCGGGACCCCGGAAAGACCGCGGTTGTGTGTGAATCGGAGCAGCCGGCATATTTATGCCCAGTTGATTGACGATACTACCGGCAGGGTATTAACCGGGGTTTCTACTCTTTCTGCAGAACTGAAAAATAAGAAGATGAAACCGGTTGCTATTGCCCTGGAGGTGGGCAAGTTGATTGCGGAGAAGGCAAAGACATTAGGTGTGAAAAAGGTGGTTTTTGACCGTGCAGGTTACCGCTATCATGGCCGGGTCAAGGCGGTGGCTGAGGGTGCCCGGCAAGGAGGTCTGGAGTTTTGAGAGAAATTGTGACTGAGACAGAAATGGTTCAACCTGAACCCGAACTGATTGAACGGGTTATTAACATCAAACGGATTTCCAAGGTGATGAAGGGTGGCAAGAGGATGAGGATTTCGGCTGCAGTTGTTGTTGGTGATGGTAAGGGACAGGTTGGTGTCGGGCACGGCAAGGCGCTGGAGGTCGCGGCGGCGGTGCGTAAAGCAACGGTGCGGGCACAGAAGGAGATGGTGAGGATTTCATTTAAGGGTCATACCATTCCCCATGAGACCTGGGGTAAATATAGAGCGAGCAAGGTGCTGGTCAAACCGGCAGCACCTGGCACCGGTCTTATCGCCTGTCCGCAGGTGCGGGCGGTGCTGGAGGCGGTTGGTCTAAGTGATGCCTTGAGCAAGGCTTATGGTTCGCGCAATCATTACAACACCGCCAGGGCAACTGTTTTGGCTCTGCAGAATTTACGGACAATTGACCGGGTGGCGGCGACAAGAAACAAGCCGATAAGACATTTTGTGGAAAAGGATGATAATGAAACAGTTGAAAGTCAGACTGGTTAAGAGTCTGATTGATGAGAAAGAGGAGCATAAGCTGACCGCACGGGCATTGGGTCTGCGTCGGGTCGGTGCAGAAAGGGTGCACAAAGATACGTCTGAAGTCAGGGGAATGATTTTTAAGATTAAACATCTCTTGGAAGTGGAGGAGTTGTGAAGGTAAATCAGCTGCGACCTGCTCCGGGTGCAAAAAAGAGAAAGAAGCGGGTGGGTTGCGGTCCAGGTTCGGGGCATGGTAAGACCTCGTGCCGGGGTCATAAGGGAGCTGGACAGCATTCGGCGCCTGAGTTTGATTCCCGTTTTGAAGGCGGGCAGATGCCTTTTTATCGCCGGATTCCCAAGCGGGGATTTAAAAACCCAACCCGGAGAGAGTTCAGTGTGGTCAATCTGGATGATTTGGCGAAGTTGTCAGAAGATAATATTACGGTCCAGACCCTGCTGGCAAAGGGTTTGGTTCGCAAGGGTCAGCCAGTAAAGGTCTTAGGTCGGGGTGAAATCAATCGGGCAATTACGGTTAGCGCACACGCCTTTTCTCAAGTCTCTCGGAAAAAGATTGAGCAGGCGGGTGGCAAGGTAGAGGTTTTAAGTTGACCGGTAGCATCCCCAGCATATTTAAGATTCCAGACCTGCGGAAAAAGATTCTTTTTACCCTGGCGATGGTTGTTGTTTATCGCTTGGGCACACATATTCCGGTGCCGGGCATCAATGCGCAGGCTCTTGGTTGGGTTCTTTCCCAGATGCAGGGCACGGTCTTTGGTCTCTATGACATCTTTGTTGGTGGTGCTCTTTCCCGGGCATCGGTTTTTGCCTTAGGTGTGATGCCCTATATCTCAGCATCAATCGTTTTTCAGCTGTTGGGCTCGGTCTTTCCATTCTTGGAGAAGTTGCAGCGGGATGAAGAGGGTAGGAAAAAACTTAATCAGTATACTCGTTATGCGACGGTCGCGCTGGCAATAATTCAGGCAGCAAGCATCGCAATCTATCTTGAGTCCCAGCCGCCAACCCAGTTCGGTTCAATCGTGCTCCAGCCTGGATTTTTCTTCCGGATTATGACCATTTTCACCCTGACCGCAGGCACAATCTTTGTGATGTGGTTGGGTGAGCAGATAACCGACCGTGGCATCGGCAACGGCATTTCTTTTATCATTCTCATCGGCTGCCTTGACAGCACGCCGCAGGACTTTGCCCGGACATTTCAGCAGGCGCGTATCAGTTCCTGGCTCTGGCTGATAATCGTTGCCGCATTGGTTTTTATCGTTTATGCGGCAGTGGTTTTGTTCACGATGGCGGTGAGAAAGATTCCGGTGCAGTATCCTAAACGGATTGTCGGCAGAAGGATGTATGGCGGTCAGAGCACCCATATCCCGTTGCGGGTCGTGACCGCGGGTGTGATT
>CAZNRV010000068.1:0-8534 GCA_964575495.1 uncultured bacterium | reverse complement strand
GTGTTGGCGACGCTTAATTTTGGTTTTGGAAAGCTGACTGTCAATGCATTCCTTGGAGAACTCCTGCCACTTTTTGCCTCGGCGAGCGGGGTTGAGGGGGTTGAAAAATTTCTTTACGCTGACCAGCTGACCGCTCAAGCCTGGGTGAAGGAGCTTGCTCAGCGGCGAGATGCCTGGCGCGATGAGGCTGAGCGGACATTGAAGGTTGCCCAGGAGAATGTCAGGCTTGGTGACGGGGTTCTTTTTGTTCAGCATCGAGGGTTGTCCTTGCGCGCGCTCGGTTTCAGTGCTGCCCGACTTCGGGACAGGTATCAAGTACCGGCGATAGTCTTAGGTTGGCGCGGTGATGTCTGGGTTGGTGAATGTCGGGGGATGACAGGGGTTGACCTGATGGAGCTTTTGCGCGCACTGAGGGGGTTTTTCATTGATTTTGGCGGTCACAAGCAGGCAGCGGGCTTTTCCATTGCAGATGACAGGGTTGGTGATTTTATCCGGGCGGCAGAGCGGTTTGCGCATGAGAACTTTGCGGCAAGGATTATTAAGGGAAACCCGTTGCTTGCTGATGCATTGCTGCCTTTTTCTGATTTTGATTCAGGAATCAGAATCTTGGCTCCTTTTGGCGAAGGTAATCCGCAGCCGGTATTTGTTTCCGAGCCGTCAGTGCTTGAAAAGAGTGAGAGTGGTTTTGTAGCCAAAACAAGACCGGACCTGCTTCTTGAGCCGGGTCGATTTGCAGGTCAGATTGGGAACGGTATTAAGTATTGGGTGCTTTATACTGTTGATGACCTCGGGCGGTTAACTGTTTTAGACCTGAAGCAGGCGGATTTTTTATGATGAGGTTTTTAATTTATGGATAAGGCGGTTTACGCACACAGGAAAATCAGTCGGTCAGGACATCCCTGGATTTTCTCCAATGAGGTGAGGAAGATTGAGGGTGCGCCGCAAATGGGTGAACTGGTGCGGGTTTTTGACCGGGGTAGGTTTATCGGCTCGGGTATGTTCAATCCGCGCTCATTGATTCTGGTCCGGCTCTATTCGGATAAGGAGGAGGAGCTGGATGAGGATTTGATTACAAGTAGGATTGAGGCGGCTTATCAGTATCGCCGAAAAAAACTGCCTGGCGAGGAGGATTTCCGGCTGGTATACGGCGAGAGCGATTATTTGCCCGGGCTGGTGATTGATAAATACGGGAGCCATTTTGCGGTGCAGGTTTATGCTGCCGGTTTTGATAATCGGCTGGAGATGGTGGTAAATGCGCTCTGCCGGCTTTTTCAGGTGAAATCGGTGTTCGAGAAGGATGATATCAAATTGCGCACACCCGAAGGGCTTTTAAGAAGGGAAAGGGTGCTTTATGGCACACCGGAAAATGAGCTGCTGATTTCGGAAAATGGGGTAAGGTTTTATGTTGATATTACATCGGGGCAGAAGACCGGCTATTTCTTTGACCACCGGCTCACAAGATTAAAGGTGCAAAGGCTGGCGAAGAACCGGCGGGTGCTGGATGTTTTTTCCTATACTGGCTCGTTTGCGATTAATGCTGCGCTCGGGGGTGCGAAGGAGGTGATTGCGGTTGATATCTCACCTGAAGCGTGTGAGCGTGCAAGGAGGAACGCCGCACTCAATCGGGTTGAGGGTGTTTGTCAGTTTTTTACTGCGGATGCTTTTGAGTTTACAAGACAGTTGGTTAAGAAGGGGGAGAAGTTCGAACTGGTGAACCTTGACCCACCTGCATTCATCAAGCAACAGCGGCAAAAGCCTTCGGGTATTAAGGGATATTTGCGAATCAATCGGCTGGCGATGAAGCTGCTTTCCCCGGGCGGGATTTTAGTTTCATCTTCCTGTTCCCATTATCTTTTCTGGCAGGATTTGCTTGATTGCATAAGCGCTGCGGCACAGGAACTGGGGAGGAGTTTTACCATCCTTGACCGTTCGACTCAGGGACCTGACCATCCGGTTCTGCCAAGGATGCCGGAATCAGAGTATCTGCGCTGTTTGATTGTACAGGTGAACTGAAATTATTGTTGCCCGATTTTATAAGTTTTTGTTTTTCAGGTTTTTATAGATTTAAGGGCAGGTCCCCCGGCTATTGGTGGGGTTTTGGTTTTAGAGGTTTTGCTTGACCTGCGCGTGCGCCTCGTTATATTTTTTATTAAAAGAAAGTGGTTAATTTTATGCGCAGGCTTTTAAGGTTGTTGGTTTCGCTGGTTCTGCCACTGGCAGTAGGTTTTACCGGTTCGGTTTTTACTTCCAGTTCGGTGAATTCGTGGTATCTTAATATAAGCAAACCGGTATTTAATCCTCCGAGCTGGCTTTTCGGTCCGGTCTGGACAGCGCTTTATATTCTGATGGGTCTTGCCTTTTATTTTGTGTGGCAGAATGGGTACTCAAATAAGCTGCTCTTGCCTTTTGTAGTATATTTTCTACAGCTACTATTGAATTTTCTGTGGTCGTTTTTGTTTTTCGGTCTGCGCAATCCGCTTTGGGCGTTTGTGGATATTGTTTTGCTCTGGGTTTTGATAATAATTAATATTGCACTGTTTTTCAAGCAGAGGAAACTGGCCGGGGTGCTTTTGCTGCCTTATATTTTATGGGTGAGTTTTGCTACGGCTTTGAACCTGGCGATTGTCATCCTCAATTAGGGTGGCAGGAGAAATTGGTCGATAGGTTTAAGACACAAAAAGGAGGAATGAATGGATAACATTGCAGAGAGAAGGGCATTGCCCCTTTTAGGGGATGATTTCCCAGAGATGAAGGTTCAAACAACCCACGGGTTGATGGAATTGCCCAAGGTTTTTACCGGCAAGTGGTTCGTTTTATTCAGCCACCCGGCAGATTTTACACCAGTCTGCACGACCGAGTTTGTGGCGTTCCAGAAACGATATGACCGATTCCGGGCTTTGAACTGTGAACTCATCGGCCTGAGCGTTGATCAGGTGTTTTCCCATATCAAGTGGGAGGAGTGGATTAAGGACAGGTTAGGTGTGGAGATTGAGTTTCCGATAATTGCCGATACCGGCAGGGTGGCGAATATGCTCGGACTGATTCACCCGGGCAAGGGAACCAACACCGTGCGAGCGGTTTTTGTTGTTGACGACAAGGCAAAGATCCGGGTCATTCTTTATTATCCGCAGGAGCTGGGCAGAAATATGGACGAGATTTTAAGGGCGGTTGAGGCAATGCAGATGGCAGATAAATACCGGGTGGCGATGCCGGCAAACTGGCCCAATAATGAACTGGTAAAAGACCATGTGATTGTGCCACCGGCGAGTGATGTGAAGACAGCAAAGGAACGGCTGGAAAAGGCAAAGTCAGGTGAGTGGGAGTGCTTTGACTGGTGGCTCTGTCACAAAAAAGTGGAGCGATAGGAGGGTTGATGCTTTCTGATATACCGAAAAAACTGAAAGAGGTCGATAAGCAGACATTGGATTTGGAGATTCTGCGTGCGGGGATAATTGCGGAACTGGATGCCATTAACCTTTATGAGCAGATGGCGGCTTTGACAGAAAATGAGCACATCAGAAAGGTGCTTTTGGATATCGCCCGGGAGGAAAAGGCACATTTTGGCGAATTTGAAGCGCTGCTGATGAAACTGGATGAGGAGCAGATGGAGGAGACCAAGAAGGGGAAAAAGGAGGTTGAGGAACTGGCCAGCGAAAAGTGAAACTCCATTCCGACCGAAGTGGAGGAATCTTTCCTGTGGCGCCCAACGCCCGAACAGAGAGAATTCCTCGACAAGCTCGGAATGACGGACCCTATTAGATATGGGGGGAGATATGATTGAACCCGATGAAAAAGAGGATTTACAGTCGCTCTTGAATAAACCAGCGGTCCTGGTGCCTTTAGTAGTTGTACTGCTATTGGTGCTAATTGGGGCGGTGGTGGTTGTAGTGAAGAATGCCGGAAAGGTTCAGGTTGGTCCGGCGCCGGTTGTGCTTGGGCCGATACCTACCGATACGACAATGGCAGGGTCTCGGGAGCAGTTGCGGCGCGGGATTGAGCGGCTGGAGAAACGGTTGAACGAGTATCGGCAGATGGCTGATACCCTTACGCCGTATCAGGACTCACTTTTCACACTGTGCAGTGCGGAACTTGCCCGGCTCTGGAACGCATTTGCCCAGGTTGAGGATGCGAGCACCTATGCTATCCGCAAAGAGAGGTTTTCCAAAACACGGGAGGCGTATGTCCAACTGCGGGAAAAGGTCAGCGATTTCGTCCGTTCGGTTGATTCCACGGTGTCAAAGATAGGGCTGGATTCGCTGGACAAGGAGCTTGAGAAGCTAATCAAATAAGATGCGGAAATTGACAGGTGGCAGGGGAAAGGGGATGGGTGCTCTCTGGCAGATAGAGGTGGTTAAGAAGGGGTTTGACCCAGAGGCAAAAAGCGTTGAGGCCGATGCCCGGGACCTGGGTTTAAAGGCTATTGGACCGGTCAGGATTACCCGGCTCTGGTTTATTGAGGGCGATTTGACCCCGGAAAATGTTAGCCGCATCGCCAATGAATTGCTCTGTGACCCGGTGACCGAAACCTGGAATGGCCGGATTTTAGATGAGGGCCGGCTGGATAAAGTCCAGGGGTTTGAGGTTCTTTTTAATCCCGGGGTGATGGACCCGAGTGTCGATAGCGTACTCAGGGCGCTGAGCGATATGGGATTTGCTGACTGTCAGGTCAGAAGTGGCAGGGTGTTCCAATTCAGCAGGGTGTTAAATGAAAACGAACAGGCAAGACTCTTGCGCGGACTTTTGCTCAATCCGCTGATTCAGCACCTTGCCCAGCCGGGTGAAACCGTTTTTGCCGAGCCCGAACCTTACCGGTTTCGCCGGGTGATGGTGAAAATCAGGGGGGTAGATGAGAAGCGACTGCAGGAAATCTCTAGGCAGCGGCTGCTGGCGCTTTCAATTGAAGAGATGCGGGTGTTGCGCGATTTTTACGAGCAATTGGGCCGGGAACCGACCGATGTGGAACTGGAAACATTTGCCCAGACCTGGTCCGAGCACTGCCAGCACAAAACCTTCCGGGGTGAAATTGTCTTTGGTAAGCACCGGATAAAAAACCTGCTGAAGTCAACGATAATGCGGGTCACCGAAGAGCTCAACCTGCCCTGGGTGCTTTCGGCATTCCATGACAACTCCGGCGTCATTGAGTTTGACGATAATTTTGGTCTCAGTTTCAAGGTTGAGACCCATAACCACCCTTCTGCCCTGGAACCTTATGGCGGTGCTGCTACCGGAATCGGCGGTGTGATTCGCGACTGTTTAGGCACCGGACTGGGTGCCAAGCCGATTCTCAACACCGATGTTTTCTGCTTCGGTTATCCGGGCACCGGCGATGAGGAACTGCCTTCAGGTGTTCTTCATCCCCGGCGGGTGATGAAAGGGGTTGTTGCCGGTGTGCGGGATTATGGCAATCGGATGGGCATACCCACTGCCAATGGTGCGATTTATTTTGACCAGGGCTATTTAAACAACCCGCTGGTCTTCTGTGGCACAGTCGGGCTCATTCCGAAAGATAAATTGCGCAAGCGGGTCCGGGCAAATCAGGCGATTGTTCTTTTGGGCGGCAGAACCGGCCGGGACGGCATTCACGGCGTTACCTTTGCCTCGCTGGAACTTGACAGACAGTCAGGTGATTTCTCGTCCGGCGCGGTGCAGATTGGTAATCCGATTGAGGAGAAGAAACTGTTGGATATGGTTCTCAAGGCTCGGGATTTGGGCTTATTCAGTGCGATAACCGACTGTGGGGGCGGCGGGTTATCCAGTGCGGTTGGTGAACTGGCGGCAAAGACCGGGTGTGAGGTCTGGCTGGAAAGGGTGCCGCTCAAATACCCGGGTTTAAGTCCGGCAGAGATCTGGGTTTCCGAGGCGCAGGAACGGATGGTGGTTTTTGTGGAACCCAGGCATTTGTCCCGGCTTTTGCAACTGGCTCAGGAACACGATGTTGAGGCAACAGTTATCGGCAAGGTCACCGATACAAAGAGGCTGGTGCTCAAATATCAGGACAAACTGGTCGGCGAAATACCTATGGATTTTCTCCATAAGGGCTGGCGCATCCGCCCCCGAGCGGCAACCTGGGTTCGGCCCGATGTGCCGGAGCCGTTTGTCCCTCATTATCATGACCTCACCCCAGTGCTGTTAAAACTGCTGGCCGCGCCCAACATCGCCAGCAAGGAATGGGTGACCAGGCAATACGACCATGAGGTTCAGGCCGGAACAGTTATCAAGCCCTTCTGCGGTAAAAACGACACCGGACCGACCGATGCCTGTGTCCTGATGCCGGTGAAGGGTTCGAACCGTGCCTGTGTGGTTGCCTGCGGGCTCTGTCCGCGTTATGGAATGATTGACCCGTACTGGATGGCGGCATCCGCGATTGATGAGGCGCTGCGTAATGCTGTCGCGGTGGGTTGTGACATTGAGCGCACAGCAATCTTAGATAACTTCTGCTGGGGAAGCCCGGAACGACCGGAGCAATTAGGCGCGCTGGTGCGGGCAGCCGAAGCCTGTTATGATATCGCCCGCGGTTACAAGGTTCCCTTTATATCCGGCAAGGATTCGCTCTATAATGAATTTCATACTGAAGATGGAGAGGCTCTGCCAATTCCGGGCACAGTCCTGATTTCCGCGCTCAGCGTCATCCCCGATGGAACCAGAACCGTTACCGCTGATTTCAAAAGGGCAGGCTCCTTCGTCTATCTGCTCGGTGAGACCTGTGAGGAACTGGGTGGCAGCGAGTTTATGCGTTTGCACGGCGGTCTGGGAAGGACAGTCCCCAGGGTTGATGCCCGGCGCGGGCGGCGCCTGATGCGGGCTCTGGGCAGGGCAATCCGCTCCGGGCTGGTCCTCGCCTGTCATGATATTTCTGAAGGCGGGCTGGGCGTGGCGCTGGCTGAAATGGGATTTGCCGGTGGTTTTGGCGTTAAGGTTACCCTGCGCAAGGTTTTTGGTGCTGTTAACTTTCAACGGGATGATTTCCTGCTTTTCAGCGAATCAAACAGCCGGTTTCTCTGTGAGGTCAGTCCCGGGCAATCAAGGCAGTTTGAACATTATCTGAAGGACTTGCCCTGGGCAATGATTGGCAAGACCACTGATGAACCGGTGTTAGTGGTTAAAGGATTATATGGTGACCAAGTGGTCCGGCTTGATTTGGAAGAGGCAGAAACAGTCTGGCGCAGTTCTTTGACGGTAAAACTTTAGACCAAACTTCCCAATTTAACCTCTACCTTTTACCTTTGCCTTTACCTCAACCTTTACCTGTTCTTCTTCTGTCGGGCAAGGTAGTGCCTTCCCACCTGCCAAGAGCAGAGTAGCCTGGCAGCCGAAATCAACCTATTTATTTAACGATGAGGAACTTTTTCACCTCGGTTCCGAGTTGGATGAGGTAGGCGCCCGGATTTATTCCTTTGAGCGGGATTCTCATCTCGGCTTGATTGCGAGACTGGGCAACGGGTATGGCAACCTGTTTTACCAACTTTCCCGAGACATCAAAGATTTTTATTGTTGGCAGGTCAGCGGTCAGCGGTAAGCGGACAGCGAGATAACCCCTTGCCGGATTCGGACAAATCGCAAGCGGTTGGCGGTTAGTGGATAGCGGTTCGCGGTCTTGTTCAATTCCCGTCATCTCATCCCGAATCACCGAGATACTGGAACTATAGAAATTTGCCACATAGATTCGGTTCTGGACCGGATTATAGGTAAAGGCACAAGGACCAGAACCAACCCTTATTGTTGTAATCACAGTGTCCGTTGCCCCATCAATCACCGTAACATCATCGCTTGCTGCGCAATAGACCTTGTTATTGGTCGGATTGTAAACCAGAGCCCAAGGATAATAACCAGCCCTTATTGTTGCAATCACACTGTCGGTTGCTCCATCAATCACCGTAACATTATTGCTCCAATAATTTGCGCAATAGACCTTGTTATCGGTCGGATTATAAATTAGGGCACGAGGACCAGAGAGACCAGAACCAAGCCTTATTGTTGTAATCACACTGTCCCCTAACCCATCAATCACCGTAACATTATGGCTTGACCAATTTGCGCAATAGACCTTGTTATTGGTCGGATTATAAATTAGGGCACGAGGCTCATCACCAACCGGTATTGTTGTAATCACACTGTTGGTTGCCCCATCAATCACGGTAACATTATCGCCATACCAATTTGCGCAATAGACCTTGTTATTGGTCGGATTGTAAACCAGGGCTAAAGGACTAGAACTAACCGTTATTGTTGTAATCACACTGTTGGTTGCCCCATCAATCACGGTAACATTAGCGCTTAACCAATTTGCGCAATAGACCTTGTTATCGGTCGGATTATAAATCAGGGCACGAGGGAAAAAACAAACCCTTATTGTTGTAATCACACTGTCCCCTACCCCATCAATCACGGTAACATCCCAGCTTGACCAATTTGCGCAATAGACCTTGTTATCGGTCGGATTGTAAATTAGGGCACGAGGCTCATCACCAACCCTTATTGTTGTAATCACACTGTCCCCTACCCCATCAATCACCGTAACATTGTCACTATAAGAA
>CAZNRV010000067.1:0-8413 GCA_964575495.1 uncultured bacterium | reverse complement strand
AGCGGAAACCGTGACCTCCACTGGGCAGCAAACTGCAACAACCACCACAGCAAATTAGATTCAATCAAAAAGACCTTCCGCGAGTGGTTTGGTAACTGCCGCGTAGAATGGGTTCACATTCCAGATATCCTCTACGGCTGTAGGCAGCCGAAACAGTGCAACAACCTCGACAGCACCTTCGGAAGCAAAGTGAGGGTCGCACATATGTATATATGCTGCTGGCATGAGCGGTACGGGTCTCCGTGGTCTGCGAACCCCTCTTTCTATGCCTGCCTTTCTTGGAGTGAGACCAGAGGCACGACCTGGGATACTCTGATAAGCCCGCGTGCGAATATGGCGGGCTGCACATCGGTAGTTTTCATCCAGTCCTGCACAACGAACCTTCAGCATGGCGGAAATAAGATTATAGAAATCAGAGGTTCAACCGATGACGGCAGGACCTGGCAATATCACATTGAAACTGCTTGACAGGTTGGGGGGGGGTATATAATTAGTGTGTGCTATTATTAATAAAATGGAGGCAGGTATGAAGAGAAAGGTACTCTGGCTGATGGCAGCGGTGAGTTTGACCGTTGCTATAGGATACGCTGCAAATCCGCCCGCAGTGCAGTGGATTAAAACATTTCCCAAGGGAACACGAACTCAGGGAGCTTGGGTTGGACAAACGGGCGACGGTGGATATGTTGTTGCCGGTACTTGGAGACCCAACAACGAGTCGTTCGACTTCTATCTGGTCAAGACCGATTCCCTTGGCAACCTGCAATGGGACAAGACCCTCGGTATTGGCCCGGTTGCTTGGGTGTATTCAGGGGGGCTGACGGATGATGGAGGATACCTTCTCGTCGGTCAGAAACAAGATTCGAGGCATTCGTGGGGGCTTCTTGTGAAGACCGATTCTCTTGGTAACATCCAATGGAGCAAAGACTTCGAGCCAGAAAGACAAAGCGAGCATAGTGAGCTTGCTCTTTCCTCGGTTCAGCAGACGCGTGACAGAGGCTATATTGTCGGTGGGTATGGTGGCGGAGGGGATTTGTTGGCGGCTTACTTAATCAAGACCGACTCCATAGGAAATGTTGAATGGCGGCGTGTGTTCAGCTGGGGATACAAATACGGATATTACGTTCGGGTGCTTCCGGTTCACCAGACTTCGGACGGCGGTTATATCATCGGAACCATTCGGGATTCTGTGCTTCGTCTGATAAAGACGGACACGGCAGGCAATATGCAATGGGAGCGTGTATTTCCAGGAAAAGGGGTGGGGGGAGGAGACGCCGTTCAGCAGACGCAGGACGGCGGATACATCGCTACTGGTATCGGACGCTCCTCCAACCCGGAGTCTAATAGGGCGGATGTCTACCTACTGAAGACAGATGCCTCAGGAAACTTTCAGTGGAAAAAGACGTATGGCGGGCCGGATTTGGACAACGGGCGTTGGGTCACGCAGACAAGCGATGGTGGCTACCTAGTTGCTGGCATTACTAATGGCACCGGTGCAGAGTATAGCGGCGATGGCTACCTTGTGAGGACTGACAGTGCCGGTAATCTCATCTGGGCAAAGGTGATTGGCGAGCCAAACCAACTGGATATGGCACTGTGTGCACAGGAGACCTCTGACGGAGGCTATATCGTAACCGGCTGGGCCGGCTTTGGTTCTGAGGTCCAGGGCAGGTTCTACCAAGGCCATCTTTACCTGCTAAAGCTTGCGCCTGAGGGCAGAAGGAAAAATTAAGGAGGAGTCCAATGCTCAAACGGGCTTTGAAAGTCTTTATGCTGGTGGTGGTATTTTTTCCGCAGGCAATAGCTATGAAATACGACCGCAATGCCGCTGTCAACGACGCGGAGGAACACTTCTGCGGCAACACGGCAGCGATAGATGCAGGACTTCTTAACTGCCAGAGGTACGTATTCCGGGCAAACCTGGCAGGTGGGTTGAGGGTTCCTGAGAAGCGTATTTCGCGGAAGGATTGGCCAAAGGATTGCAAGCGTCCGGAGTTTCCTATAACTGAAGACGAGTTTATGTTAGGCTATCGGTACTTGGATTATCTCAGAATGCGCCTGAAGTGCCCTTATGCAGAGTGGACAGCACCCCAATTGCCTGCGACTCCAGACGATATTGAAGAACGTCTTGGACATAGACTATGTCCCGGGGACGATGTCTTTTTTGAGTGGAATAATGACACGGGCCATTGTGTGATTGTCGTGGACACTTCTCCGGACGACATCCAATTCAAGGGCCAGAACGACCCCGACCCTTGGAGTGAGTACAACCGGTCGCTCTTCGACTTCATTAATAAGAACAGAAACAAGATACGCCGGCTCGCGGTGGCCCACATTCCTGACTCAATAGGTGGATGTAAAGCCCCACAGTATATAGTTAGAAACGACAGCAACGTTGGTATAGTCTTCGGTGGTCCACCTCCAAGTGATGCCGGGCGAATTTTCCACAAGTGGCACTGCTGCTGGCATGAGAATCTGGGCGGGACCTGGCCGTGGTCTGACAATCCGAGCGCCTACGCCTGCCTCTCGTGGAGTGAAGCCAGGGGCACAACCATTGATTCGCTGATTTCTCCCCGGATGAACCTTGCAGGTTGCTCTTTGGTGGTTTTTCGGCAGAAGGCAATATCAACCCTCCAGCGTGGTGTAATAGAAATTCGTGGTTCAACTGACAACGGCGCGACCTGGCCATATTTCATCGGAACAGATACGACAACTGAGGCGTCACTTCCTTGGGCAACAAATCAGCGGAATGTGAGAATTGCCTGGAATTACCGGGGACCTGTTCAATTTGGTAGATACTGGTGCATAGATGATATTGAGATATGGGCAAGGCCTACGAGGAGACATGATGTCTCGGTTAGTGGGGTTGTTTATCCATCTGGTATTTTGACACCTGGAAAAATTGTCATACCATCTGTTTTTGTTTGGAACCATGGCCTACAGACTGAAAGTGTAGCGGTAACAATGAACTTTGGCGGTTACTCTGATAGTAAATGGGTGAAGTTGTATCCCTTTAACGACACGCTGCTTGAATTTGCTAGTTGGAATGCCGTCCCAGGCACTTACACCGCTACTTGCTTCACTTCGCTTGACAATGATGAGTGCCGTGCCAATGACACAGCAAGATTAACCTTTCGCGTTGTTGCGGATACCTGGGTAAGGATGGTTCCGGTTTATGGCGGCGGTGGGATGGGGACGGGTGGTTGCCTTGCCACAACCGACAGTAACAACATCTTTTCGGTTATCGGTCGCAATAATTTCTTTGCCAGGTATCTGGTGCGAGAGAACCTGTGGAAAAACAGAACGGCAACACCAGCAGAATTTAGCCGGGGTGCAGGACTTGCCTATGCGGGTGGTGACTATATCTATGCTTTGCGGGGTGGTGGACACAGGTCATTCTATCGCTATTCAATCAGCCAGAACCGCTGGAGTGCGCTTGGAGATGCGCCAGACAAGATTGGTGATGGTGGTGCGCTTGCCTGGGCTGGTGGTGATTATCTGTATTGCCTGCGTGGGGGTGCTAAAAAGGACTTCTATCGCTACAGTATCAGTAATAAAACCTGGCAGGTATTAAACCAGATTCCGGTCAAGGTGCAGGGTGGTGGGGCATTGGTTTGGACCGGTGGCGATTATCTTTATGCATTGGCAGGTAACAACAGCCTGTATTTTTACCGGTATCAAATCTCCACCAATCAGTGGTCACCAATGGCACAGGTTCCGCAGAATGTCAATCATGGTGGTGCGCTTGCCTATAACCCGAACACAGGTAAAATCTATGCCTTCTGTGGTAACAACTCAAACTACTTCTACTGTTATAACATCAGCACCAACTCCTGGTCATTGCGTCGTTCCGCACCAGGGAAGGTAAAAAGCGGTGGCTGTCTTGCCTATTGTGACTACTCAATCTTCGGTGCTCTCGGGATGGGGAGCAATGATGACTTCTGGCGCTATTCACCTCCAGTTGGTGGGTTTGGCTTTGAAGAGGAAAGGGGTGAGGAGGTTGAAGTTTCACCAACTATGGTCAGTCTGGGTTCTGGCTTAGGTCCTGGGCTTGATGCTGGTGAACTTTTGACCTATAGCCCGTTTGACAAGTTCAATCCGCGGTTTTCCCCGGATGGCAATTTCATTGTCTATATTCAGGAGGATACCACAAGAGACTGCTTTGCCCCTTATAAGATTTCTGCTTATGGTGTTATCCCGGAAACCCCGCTCACTGATGAGACCGACAGCACCACCTATGAGAAGCCGGTCTGGAGTCCGGATGGCAACTGGATTGGAACTGCGGGTGAAAATGGGCTATTCAAAATCTCTTCAGATGGTGCCGTGAGGTTACAACTTACTCAGGGTTTAGTAGCAGATGTCCGGTTTGGCGCTGATGGCAACTGGCTGTTCTATTCAAAGTGGGATTCGGCACAAGGACAACACCAACTGTTCAAGGTGCGAAGCGATGGCACAGAGGAGACACCGATTTTACCAGAAAACAATGGCTATCTACAGCCCAGACCGATAAATGACAGTGAATTTGTCTGCGTGAAGTTGAAGGATGAGGTTTACCAGCTCTGCAAGGTGAAAGGGAATAGCGAGTTGTGGTTGACATCAGACTATATGCACAACATTAACCCGGATGTCTCACCAGATGGAGAGTGGGTAACATATCAGAAACTTGATGAGTCAGGTTTCTGGCAGGTATACAGAATGCGGACCGATGGCAGTGATGAAATCTGTATCAGTGATGGCAGTTGTCCAGCAGAGACCCCGGTTTTCTCACCGGACGGGATGTTTATCGCCTATACCAAATGGCCAGTAGATTTAACCGGCTCCTATGAGTTTAGCAAGATATGCTATCGGGATGCCTCGGCACTTGGCACTGAGGTTAACCTGACCCAGGCAGATGCGGTGCGGCGCAACCCGGCCTGGTCACCAGACTGTGCCTATATTGTTTATGAGCAGGAAACATCATCAGGAACATTTGGGCCTAAACAGACACCACGGCGGATAAGGCAACTGGCACGGGTAAGAACCGGGCTGAAATTTTCTGGTGGGGCAGAAAGTGCTCTCCTACCAAGGCGGTTTGAGTTGTTCCAGAACCGACCCAACCCATTCTCAAGGACAACCTTAATCCGGTATGCGGTGCCATATTACTGCCGGGTTGAACTTCTGATATATGACATTTCTGGCCGGATAGTCAACCGGCTGGTTCAGGCAGAGCAGAAACCGGGCTATTACACTGTCAACTGGCGTGGTGTTGACAGCAAAGGCAACCGTCTGCCCGCAGGCGCCTACTATTACATCCTGAAGGCGGATGGCAAAACCCTGAAGAGAAGGATGCTTTTGATAAGATAATCCGGAAATTTTTAGACCGGCAGATTTGTTATTCAGTAATCAAGAGTTTGTTTCTTAATCCGGTGCTTGCCGGTTGAATAAAGTAAACACCAGGGTTGAGTTTTGGGGGTAATTTCAGTTGTCCGTTAGTTGGTGCGGTTTCGGTAACCAGTCTGCCACCACGGTCGTAAACCCTTAAGCGCATATCCGGCAAAGATGGCTGAATGCTCAGTTGAGCACCAGCACGCACCACGGTGGGCAAAATCTGCCAGTTGTTCTTGAGCCGGTTCTGCTTTGCTTCACCAACTCCGGTGATTTGCCGCTGGTAAAGCCCGGTCCGTGCCATATCAAACTGGTAGGTCTGCCATTGCCAGCGTTCCCGGCTGAATGGAACATCGGTTTCCCAGATGGTAACCGACATTGTATTGCCGTTGTCATAGGATACCACCACGATATCCATTGTGTCATCACCATCAACATCCGCAACCGTGGCACCGTTCAGGTAGGTGAAACCACGAGGGCGCAGGGGCCAGCCGGAGACCGGTGTGCCATCGTGGTGCACCGCATACAGGAAGCCGAGGGTGTCTGAGGTCATCAGGTTGCTGGTGAAGATGATTTCCATATCATTGTCGCCGTCAATATCCGCAACGGTAATATTGCCTTCAGCCGCGTCGCCATTGGTCTGAACAATCGGGAAGCCACTGAGCACCGAACCATCATCATCAAATCCGTAAAGCACCGCTGCTGCACCGCCCATTATTCCGGATAACCCGCACAGGACCTTCAAATCACCGTTCAGATAGAGGTCAGCAACCGTGGGTGGACAATAGGTCCAGCGGGGAAAGGAGTAGGGCCAGCCGGTAAGAATAGTGCCATCGTGACGGAACACATAAGTTCCCTGTCCATCGCGGTGCAACGCAATAACAATCTCAAGGGTATCATCGCCGTCAACATCAGCAAGCGCGGGTGATTGGTATGAAAAACAGCCACCCTGGGGATTGGTTACTGGCCACCCTGACACTTTTGTGCCATTCGGTTTAAAAACATAAAGGGAGTTATAAGAGGCATAGACTATTTCCTTTTGACCGTCAAGGTTAATATCGCCCACCGCCGCACCCAGGGCAGGCACATGGTCAAGAGAACAGGGCCAGGCACCGGGCTGTTCAATGCCGTTGTGGCGCAGGACATGGAGATGGCCAATGGGCCAGTCCCGTTCGCCGACGATAATTTCCAGGGTGTCGTCGCCGTCAATATCGGCAAGGGTTGGACTGTCAGAAAAGTTGCCGTTGACCAGTCCGGTAAAGGGCCAGCCCGGTTTCAGCGCCCCGTTTTCTTTATAAACATAAACCGCACCGCCTGAGGTCATTCCCCGGGTGCAGATGGCAATCTCAAACTCGCCATCACCGTCAATATCCGCTACTGCCGCGGCATACTGACCCATCCCGCTGAAACTCCTGGGCCAATCAGGATAATAGGTGCCGTCAGAGCGCCAGACATGGAGTTGGCCGGCAGTTGAGGGCATTATTACCTCGAGCCTGCCGTCATTGTCAAAATCGGCGAGTGCGACCCCCCGATTTGGTCCAAAGGTTGGGTTGAAAGTAACCTTTTTAGGCCAACCGGGCATAATGCGGAGTTCGAATTGGCAGGGATAAGCGAACGGTATATTAACTTCTGACCAGGTAGTAGCACCGGGTATTGATGCTTGTGGTCCGCTCATTTCCACCTTTAACGCCGATTGAAAGGCAAGGAGAGTGACAATCAAGAACATTTTTCCTCCTTTTCAATTTCAATGCTTTCTATGGTCAATTCGTCACCACCTAAAATTTCAGCGCCGGCATTGCAGGTACACATGTCATCAAGGGAAGAGAAATTTTTACCGCATTTTGGACACCTAAATAGCAACGGGATAATGTTGAACTCCAGCTGCGTTTTAGAGAGGAGGTGGTCGTTTTTGAGGTGGTCAAAATAGAATTGGATACATTCAGGCACTACTGAGGACTTTTCACCTATCAGGAGCCTGATGCGCAAAACTTTGCTCGCTTTGAGTTTTCTTGCCTCATTGAGCACCTGATTTATGAGGCTGCGGGTGATGGCGAATTCATGCATATAGTTAGGTTTAGATTCACTGGAGTGAGCGCAACATCCGGGCAGCATTTGAATCTGAGGGATTGCGGCGAAGCCAGTCAGAAAGGAGGATGCGGGCGCGGGTGGTATCGTGCATGTTTTCAAGGTATAAGTTGGAAAGTATCTGGACAAGTTGCCACTCGTTGGGCTGAATTGCCAGCGCCTGCTGATACATCTTTTCGGCTTCCGGATAGTTACCCATTCCCTGGCAGAGGAGACCGCGATGGACAAGGAGTTCAAGGCGGATGCGCGGGTCGTTTTCACTGTAGGCGAGCGCGGAGTCAATCGCCCTGAGCGCGACATCGTAATCCTGGCTCAGGGCAGCGAAGCGAGAGACATGGTAAAAGAGCAGCATCTTCTGCTGGGGTTCAAGTGGGAATTTGAGCGCGGGTTTGAGCACATCGTGGGCAGCAGCGTAATCACCGGCATTGGCATATTCCATCGCCAGCATCAGGTATGAGTGGGCATAGGTGCTCAACAGCCCGCGGGTGTTGTCATCCATTTCCACGCGGGGGTCAAGCATTGAGTTCATCTTAAACTGCTCTGTCAGGAGCCGGCGGGTCCGGGCGGTGTCAACCGAGCCTTCACTTGGGACTGCTCCTTTTTCGCCGACAACGCGGCGGACCAGACCTTCAAGCCGGAGATAGGGAGCGGCGTCAGCCATATTGTCGGGAGAAACCGTGGTCGCAAAGTAGACCGGGCTCTTGGGTTGATAACCAGATTCAAAGACCTTGGCCATAAACTCCTCAGGTGTGGACTCGTAGTCGCTGGGCCAGTTGAGTTTGACCCCTCCGGCAGTGGCAATGATGTTACGAATCATAATATCTTTGAGGAGCACCACCCGGTTGCGTTTGCCAATAAACCCTTGGGGCAGGCGGTCAATTTCATCTTCGGTAAAAGAGACCGGTGCACCCCAGCGTTTGAGTTGCTTGCAGTACCAAGGGGTGTTAAGCAAAGACAGGTTGGCAAC
>CAZNRV010000066.1:0-5709 GCA_964575495.1 uncultured bacterium | reverse complement strand
TTGGCGATTCAATACCGATTGATTTCTCCAGACAGGGCAGGTCCCCCCCACCACCCCCTTACTAAGTTCAATCCTGACATCACAATTTAGCACCCCGTGCCCATCAGGCATAAACTCAACAACCTGCTCAGCCTCCCAAATTCCGATACACACCTGACTTGACCATTTTCTGGGTGCTGGTAAAATCTTTCAAAGCCGCCGGCGTAGCTCAGCAGGCAGAGCAGCGGTTTCGTAAACCGCAGGTCACCCGTTCGAGCCGGGTCGCCGGCTTATGAGAATGGATAAGAATATGCTTCTCCCTAAAGGTTCGGACCCCAAGCGCCTGCTTGCGGAGCAGATGGCATTTGAAGAGGCGGAAAGAAAAAGGGCAGAGGCTCGCGCCCAGGCACTGTTCGACAGCCTCGTTGACTTCAGCCCGGTTGCAACTGAAATCTTTGACCCGCACGGCGATTTAATTAAAAGCAACAAGGCAGCAGAACGGCTATTAGGAAAAATCCCTCCACCCGGTCTCAACCTGTTTACGGAAAAAGGGCTCAAGCGCTCCGGGCTGCTTGAACCCCAATTGAAACGACTGCTTGCCGGTGCCCGTATCGAAACCCCGCCCTACTGGTATGACCCGACAGAAATCGGTCTTTTGCCCACAACCCAAGGCAAGGTTTACCTGCGGGTTACCGCCCATCCCCTTTTTGACGCTGAAGGTCAGGTGAAACTCTTAGCGGTCGTCTACGAAGATTTGACCGAACTTAAAAAAACTCAAGATTCATTTCAGGAAATTAAAAACTCTTCCATCGCCTCAATGCCTGATACGGAAATGCCGGCATTATCCGGCGATGCGAGAGATATCGAGTTTGCCCGCCGCAAGATTGAACAGGCATGGCGTGAAAGTGAAGAACGCTACCGTGCCCTCGTTGAGTCAATTACAGGGGCCTGCATCATTCGCCTTTCCGATGAAGGACGCATCCTCAATATCAGCCCCTCGGTTCAAGAGCTGTTTGGTGTCTCCCGTGAATCGGTCTTTACCGACAACTCCATCCTCTTCGCCAATGTCCATCCTGACGACTTAAATCTGGTCAGAGCAGTTGAAGCCGAGGCAAAAAAGACGGGCGAATACCCGCCGCATCACCGCTTCCGGGTCGTAAAAAAACCCGGGGACGAGATTATCTGGCTTGAAATGAAAGGCAAGATTTGCACCTTTGCCAGCCGGCGGACATTCGAGGTTATTGTCATCGACATAACTCCGGAAAAACAACTTGAGGAACTTCTGCGCAGAAAAGAAAAAAACATAGCCACAATTCTGGAAAGCCCGATTGACGGAATTATCGCCATCAATCACGAATGGGTAATTACCGCCTGGAGCAAAGGCGCAGAAAAGGAGACCAGAATCAGCCCCACTGAAGCAAAAGGCAAAAGGCTCAGGGAGGTTTATCCACAAATGGAAGAAAGCGGCATGGCTTTACCCATCCGCAAAACCCTCCTCGAACGCCAGCCACAAACCAACGAGTTCTTTTACCAGGACGGCAGAGAACGCCTTGCCGGCTGGTTTTCCCTGAGCACATATCCGATTGATAACGGTGTGCTGATTATGATTCGCAACATTACTAGCCGCAGGCGCATTGAGCAGGCATGGCAGGATATCGAATCACGGCTCAGAACCATTTTTGAAAACGACCGGGTATTGATTGCAATCAAAGACATAAACCTCCGCTACATCAGTGCCAACGCTGCTGCCGAAAAAATCCTCTGCCCAAACGGTGACGGAATTATTGGCAAAACTGATGCCGAAATTTTCCCTGCCACTGTCAACGCCCTCTTGAGTTCCAATGACCAAGAGATTCTAAAAAAAGGCAAACCACTCTGCCTGGAATTATGTCTGGGAGACCCGAAAGCCGAAAATAGCACCTGGATTTCCCTTACCAAACAGCCCTGGCGCAACTCCGCCGGTGAAATAATCGGCATTATCAACATCGGATTTAACATCACCCGCCAGGTCCGCATACAGGAAGAACTTCTCCATCGTCAAAAATTCTTACAGAAACTTATAACCAAACAAGCTGAAGCGCTCCAGCAGGCACAGGAAGAGCTTTCCCGCTGGCAAAAATGAAGAAAAACCGCCAGCGTTCTTCGCAAAACAAACATAAAAGAAAAACAGAATTTTCCACGCGTCTTCAAAAATTTATTGAACGGTGGTGGTGGCTTTTCCTTGTACTGATAGCTCTTATTGCAATCGGTTTGCGCACAATTGATCTTCGCGCTGACCCCCCTCCGGACCTATCATGGAGTTCGGCTATTTACTCAGATGAAGCTCACAACACCTATTCTGCTCGTAATTGGGCACTTTACGGAAAATGGCAGGTAGACGACTATATCCCGTATGTAGTGTATCCGTGGCTGAATATTATCACGGGCATCATCTTCAAACTCTTCGGCATTGGCTTTGTGCAATTGAAGATAGTGTCACTTATTGCAGGTATTTTGATTGTTCTTGTGGTCTATTTCTTTACGCGGGAAATAGGCAATGCAATCTCCGGATTAGTTGCCGCCCTACTGAGTGCCTTCTGCTTCCCATTGGTAATGTACAGTCGGCTCGGATTAGCAGAAATAAGCCAAGTACTGTTTATTGGCGCCGCCGGACTTTTCCTTCTTTACGCGGAACCCAATCACCTTGCTGCGATTTTTTCTGGAATAACAGCCATTGCCTCTGTGCTTTTTGTCAAAGTGTCAAGCATCTTCTGCCCGGTGGCAATTCTTAGTGTCTTTTTGATTGAATTAATCCAATATCGCCACAAGCCTGACCGAATGCGGATACTCTTAAGGCAATTGTCTTTCTGGACAATAGGCGCGCTGATCTGTTTAATATTATGGAGCTGGTTTATTTTCTTACCCCATCGAACAGCATATCTCTCTTATGTATTTCATCACTCATTGGGTGCTAAGGCTGGCCATCCCGATAACATCATCGCTTACATTTTCAATGCATTCTCAGTTGGGGCGCACTCAAAACTACTTTCTCGATTGCCCCTTGTCGCGGTGATTGGCTTTGCCGCCTTACCGCTGTTAAACCTATCCCAAACGAGACCTATTCGCTATCTCCTTTTCCTACTTATTGCAGGAGTTGCCATGCTCGGGTATCAATATTACCATCCTCCCCGTTATGAACTATTCACAATTTTCCCGCTGATTGTCGCCTTCGCCTTAATCATCCACCAAATTATCAAAGGCGAACTTCGCATCGCCCATCCATCCGCGACGTTTAAAGGAGTACTGGCTTACACCCTTTGGTTATGGCCGCTCTTCACACATATTGGGATTCACAGCAACGGATTTTGGGGCATATTTAAAACTTCGACAGTCACTGGTATCCTCTTTTCTGCTTTAGTTGTCGCTTTTCTGATTAATCTTCTTCTCCTCCTGAATAAAATCACTGGCACCACTGTTAAACTTACAAATCCGACTATCTCTATAACTACTGCAATAATTTTACTCTTACTCGTTATAGGAAACGACCTCAATCAATACAAGAATTGGTTTCTAACCCGAACACACAATATGTTTACCTACTCTCGTGACCTTGATAGTATTTTGCCGGGAAATTCGGTTCTTGCAGGATTCTGGGCACCGGCTCTCCTCGCAACTTCACATAAACGTGCCTTGTTTGTAAGTGAGACTTGGCAGGTTAATCTCAAAAACCCGATATCTCGTTATGGAGTTACTCATTTGATTGCAGCAGACCCTGCAGAACTTCAGCTCCTCGATATTATCACTGAAAAACGTTCCTCTCAATCCCGAATTCTTCGCTGCTACCACATTCGCGACCGGGAGCTCATTGTCCTTGAATTAACTGACCAAACCGACAACAGACATTAGTTTTAATCCCAACCGACCGCTCAATTTCCTGCATATTAAAGACATTGTGCGCAAATGGTATTTTAGCATCCACCATTCCAGTCCAACAGATTTTCGTGTTTATCTCTCAATTATCCGGAATTCGGTACGCCGATTTTTTGCCATCCCTTCTTCAGTATCGTTTGGTGCGATAGGTTGGGTATCAGCATAACCCCGGGCAATCAGCCTTTGCGGGTCAATATTGAACCTATCAATCAGGTATTTGCGGACTGCCTCAGCCCGTGCTTGAGAAAGTTCCCAGTTGGAAGGAAACTCAGCTGTATTTATTTCCCGTGGGTCGGTATGTCCAGCGAGTTCCACAATTATGCCGGGATTTTCTTTGAGGATTCTACCCGCCTTATCAAGAATAGGAAGAAATTTTGGCAGGATGTCTGCCCTGCCAGTTTCAAAATTAATCCCTTCAAGCACGATAGTTTGTTTACTTCTTACAAGATAGAAATCGTGTCGGACAATTTTGTTGGACTCGATAGTGAGTGTGCAAGTCTGGGGAATATAACCTTCAGGACCTTCCGCAGTAAATGTATATCCACCTGTGGGCAGACTTCTTAAGGTAAAACTGCCAGATATGGAATCAGCAACCTCTTTACCATAAACCGGCCCCTGATAGGTTATTGTACCAGAAATCGGTCTTGTGGTTACGGCATCGAAGATTCTTCCGATGACGATACCATATTTCACGCGTTCAAGTCCAATGACGGCGGACTGCTCTCGATCACCTAAGATTGCCATTGTATCTATCCGCGGAATGTAACCAGAACTGTAAGTGTGAATTACCACCTGCCCAAGTAACAGACCTTTAATTAAAAGCTCACCAGTAATACCTGTTTCCCCTTTGAAATCCTTTATTCCAGTGAGACTGACTTGCGCCGGAAGTTGCCTTTGGGTTTCGGAATCAATCACCCGGATTCTCAAACTTCCCAGCCCTTTACGGATAAGTTTCATGCTTAAGCCGAGGTGGTGGGCAAAACCTAATTTGCCATAAGTTGAAAATGAATAGTCTAAAAAAAAGTTACCTAAGTTGACGCCTGCGCCCGCGGTAATGCCACTAACAATCCCCAAATCGGTTAAGTCCCCTGGACCACCCCGGTAGCCGCAGCGCAGGGCAAGTTCTTTCACGGGTAAATATTCCACACCCAATCTCAGATGGAATCGGCTGTCAAAAGGAACTACCCCATCCAAGGCTGCTTTAAAGTTACCCTGTGTGTAAGATAAACCCAAGCCTATCTCCGCAGGCAGGTTTTCAGCACTAAATGAGTAGTACATCCTGCCCAGATTACGAAGAGCGACCCCAACACCTAAATAAGGAAAGGGTCGGGCAAGAAAACCCAAATCCAAAGCACAACCATAGCCATCTTCCAAATAGAGGTTTTCATAACAGCCTTTAACCGCCACACCAAAATGGTAATTACCAAGAACAGGAATACCGTAACCAAGAGTAAGTACCCCATCGTAGGTAGCGAAGGTATCACCGGGATTATTTTGTTCGTCATAAAACTCGATATTACTGGTCGCGGAATAAATAATCCCCAGACCAAATGCGCCTGCTTTAAAAGGCAGAACAGAGTGAATGCATTCGTCGTTGATATCCGAAAAGACAGAACTGTGGAAAAGGGCAAGGTAATAATCAGCCATTTTTCCTAAACCAGCAGGGTTCCAGAAAACTGCTGCGGCATCATCGGCAAGACCAATATTTGCGTATCCCATCGCTAGGGCACGCGGTCCCTGACTGGATTTCATAATGGGCAGAACCGAAGTACCCGGACCTGGAAACAGGTTGAGGCTGAGATAGAGAAAAAGGGTTAGTGG
>CAZNRV010000065.1:0-4877 GCA_964575495.1 uncultured bacterium | reverse complement strand
GCGCAGGCAAGCCTAACTAAGGCGCAGGCAAGCGGGCTTTTGATAGATTTTTATGTTACCAGTTGCGGTGATGATTTGGAGCTGATTATGACCCATAATCAGGGGAATGATAATGAGAAAATTCACAAGCTCGCCTGGGATACTTTTATGGAGTGCACCAGTCTTGCCAGGGAACTGAAGCTTTATGGCGCGGGTCAGGATATGCTTGCCGATGCGTTTTCGGGTAATGTGAAGGGAATGGGTCCGGGTGTGGCGGAGATGAGTTTTGTTGAGCGGCAGTCAGAGCCACTTGTCATTTTCTGCGGGGACAAGTGTGCGCCGGGTGCATGGAATCTGCCGCTTTTCAAGATTTTTGCCGACCCTTTCAATACGATTGGACTTGTGATTGACCCTTCAATGCATGACGGTTTCAAGTTTGAGGTGCACGATGTGTTTGAGGGCAAGGATATCATTCTTTCCTGTCCTGAGGAGATGTATGATTTGCTTGTTCTCATCGGCTCACCCGAGAATTATGTGATTAAGAATGTGTATAAGAAGAACGGAGAGATTGCGGCGGCAAGTTCCACCCAGAAACTGGCTCTGATTGCGGGCAGGTATGTGGGTAAGGATGACCCGGTGATGATGGCGCGGTGCCAGTCCGGTTTTCCTGCGGTTGGTGAGGTTCTGGAGGCGTTTGTTTTTCCACATATGGTTTCAGGCTGGATGCGGGGTTCGCATTATGGTCCTTTGATGCCGGTTGCACAGAATGAGGCAACACCATCAAGGTTTGATGGTCCACCAAGGGTAATTGCGCTCGGGTTTCAGTTGAGTAATGGCAGGCTGATTGGTCCCAGGGATATGTTTGCTGACCCGGGTTTTGACAGGGCAAGGCAGGAGGCAAACATAATGGCAGATTTTATGCGCCGGCACGGACCTTTTGAGCCGCACCGGTTAGGTTTAAGGGAGATGGAATACACCACCCTGCCCTTGGTTTTAAAGAAACTCTTAGAAAGGGAAGGGAAGAAATAGCGCCTTAGGTTTTAGGGCGCTGTTAGAAGGGGAAAGGCGGATTGTGAAGAGAGATGATGCGGTAGGGGATGTGGCGGCGGTAGCAAGCCTGGCAGAGGCAAGGGAGCGGATTGAGGCAGAGGTTAGTAAGGTCATCATCGGACAGAAACAGGTGATTGAGCAGGTGCTTATCTGCCTTTTGGCTCACGGGCATGCGCTTTTGATTGGTGTGCCTGGTCTTGCCAAGACCCTTTTAGTCAATACCCTGGCCCAGGTTCTGGATTTGTCCTTTAACCGGATTCAGTTCACGCCTGATTTGATGCCCTCGGACATAACCGGCACCGAGATTATTGAGGATGACCCCGAGACAAAAGGGCGACGGTTCCGGTTTGTGTCCGGTCCGGTCTTTGCCAATGTGGTCTTAGCAGATGAAATCAATAGAACCCCACCCAAGACCCAGGCGGCGCTTTTGCAGGCGATGCAGGAGTACCGGGTGACGGTTGCGGGGCAGACCTATGACCTGCCCGCACCATTCTTTGTTTTAGCGACCCAGAACCCGATTGAACTGGAAGGGACCTATCCCTTGCCCGAGGCGCAACTGGACCGATTTATGTTTTCGGTAATTGTTGATTATCCGAGCGCGGAGGAGGAGAAGGAGATT
Source organism: uncultured bacterium (assembly GCA_964575495.1). Lineage (GTDB taxonomy): Bacteria > Hydrothermota > Tepidihabitantia > Tepidihabitantales > Tepidihabitantaceae > JAOABP01. The sequence goes on along the minus strand of CAZNRV010000065.1, from coordinate 3,229 downwards.
GTCAAGAGCACAACCTCGGCGTATGTGCCAGGATTGGCAAAGGTGCTCTCTGCAGAGGAAATCAAGGGTCTGCAGGAGCTGGTGCGCAGGGTGCCGGTTGCGGATGAGGTGATTGATTGGTGCATCAGGCTGGTGGCGATGAGCCGACCGGGCAACCGGCTCGCGCCGAAGTTTGTCAATGACTGGGTGAGCTGGGGCGCAGGACCGCGGGCATCACAGTATCTGGTCTTGGGTGCGAAGACCAGGGCGATTCTTGCCGGCAGGTACACCCCCACGATTGATGATGTTAAGGCGGTGGTGCTGCCGGTTTTACGGCACCGGATTATTGCCAATTTCACCGCTGAGGCGGAGAATGTCAGGGTTGAGGAGATTATCCGCAGGCTCGTGAGCGAATGTCCTGAGGTTAAGGAATGAGAAATCTCGGATTTATCCCCCTTGGCACCCTGAAAACAGGGGATAACCGGTTTGAACTTGAGGGCCAGGCACGGGATTTTGGGTGTGAGGTGCGCGAGGTCAAGGAGAACCCATCATTTCAGGGGCTGGTTGACGGGATAAAGGTTGGGGTGGTCATCACCAGGAGCGGTCGGCGGTTTCTGGTTCGGGGCAGGTTGAAGTTTCGGGCAAGGCTAAAGTGTGCCATCTGCGGTGAAGATTACGAGCAGGCGTTTGACGAGGAGATGATTGCCGAGTTCACGATGCTTAAAAGGGAGCGGCTTGTCTATGCAAAGGAGCTTGAGCCTGAGGAGCTTGACCGGCTGCCGGTTGATGCTGACTTCGTTAACCTTACCCAGATGGTCAGGGATGCGATTCATCTGGCAATACCGATTGCACCGAAGTGCCGGCCGGACTGCAAAGGCATCTGTCCGGTCTGCGGGGTGAACCGCAATGAAGTTGAGTGTAACTGCGCTCAGCAGGGACGATAGCCGTTACCAATCTGCAGGGTTAGATTACGGTTGACTTTTCTCTATTTGAGCATAGGCTGATTCAAATAAAAAGGAGGCATTTTATGCGGTATGTAAGTTTGTTGGCGGTAATAGTGTTCGCCGCATCAGTCGGTTTAAATAGCGGTTGTATGAAATGCGGGGAAAAGGCAGGGGAGAAAATCGCCGAAAAGGCGGTGCAGGCGGCAAGCGGGGGCAAGGCAAAGGTTGATGTCGGCAGTGTTGACATTTCCGGTCTGCCGGCAAACCTGCGCTATCCCGGTGCGGTGGCAAAGGCAAAATGGGAAATTTCCACTGACGAGGGCACCGGCACAAACTATAGTTTTGAGACCACAGACCCAAAGGCACAGGTGATTGATTTCTATAAGAACGCACTCAGTTCCTGGAAGAAATCAATGACCAGCGAAACCCCGGAGGTGACAACAATGGCTTTCACCGGTCCGGATGAAAAAGAGATGGTCATTGTTACGATCGGGACCGAACAGGGTAAGAGCACCATCAACCTGAACTATATTAGGAAGTAGTTTCAGGGGGCAGGCACGGCTCAAAGCCGGAACAGGGCAAGAAAAGGGTTTGGTAAGTATAAGTAAAGGAGGTTAGAATGAAATGGCTGGGTTTGATAATGGCGGTAATTGCCATCCTAATGGCAGCGGCAATGGCACAGCCGATGCCGGTGCGCCTGTATGGCGACAGTCTCAATGAACAGGCACTGGCACTGGTTGAGGCGGTTGACAGTGGATTCTGTCTGGCAGGCTGGACAAGGAGTTATGGCCCGGGAATACCCAATGCCTCCAATGTGCTAATTATCAAGACCGACCCGCAGGGAACCCCGGTCTGGGCACGGATATCGGTCGGATTGCATGATGATGAGGCTTACTCAATGGTTAAAACCCATGACAACTGTTATGTCCTCTGCGGAATGACCAGAAGTTACGGCATCGGCGCACCCAAGGCAAACATCTTTGTGACCAAACTGGGGCAGAACGGGAACAAAATCTGGAGTTATGTCTATGGAGGCATTGAGGATGACATCCCGTTCTCAATTATTCAGACCGTTGACCGGGGGTTTGCCCTGACAGGGCTTACCCACAGTTTCGGACCTTTACCGATGCCCAACATGTTCGTTCTGAAACTGGACTCAACCGGTCGTTTGCAGTGGTTGCGGAGTTACTGGATGTCCCCAAATCATATTGAGGATGAGGGGCGCTCAATTGTCCAGAGCCTTGATTACGGGTTAGTGGTCTGTGGCCGGGCAAAGGCGACCAGCCCGGTACAGTTTGATGCCTTCCTGCTGAAGTTAAACGCTACCGGTATCCCGATCTGGGTGCGGATTGTTCCGGGCGATTCCAATGAGCAGGCATCATCAGTCGCGGTTGATAATATGGCTGATATCCTGGTTGCGGGCTGGACCACAAGTTACTGTCAAACCGGTGACCCGGCAAACCTGTTTGTCGGCGTGTTCAACTATGCGGGAACACTGCTTGGCTCCTGGAATTACGGCTGGCAGAACGGCTCGGAAATGGTGCTTGATGACCGTTCCTTAATATCAACTCCGGACACGGCAATGGTGGTCTGTGGCCCAACCACCAGTGTTGGTCCGGGAACACCCAGCCCGAACTTTCTGATTATGAAGATAAACCTTGGCGGTGGCATTCTCTGGGCAAGGTCACATCCGAGCGCTTATGACCCGGGTTATCTGAACGATGTGCCCCTGCCACTTGTCCAGTTGAACTGGGGCGGTTATGCGGTTGCCGGGTACAGCAACAGTTATCCTCAGCGCCTGAATAATGACAACTTTATGCTCTCAACCTTTGATGCCCAGGGCAATCGTCCGGTCTGCGCTGATTCGCAGATGCCGGAGATTATGCCGATGGTCTGGGCAGAATGGGAAATTGCCGACTCGGTTTATCAACCGGAGATGGACACGATGCCATTTACCGAGATTATTGTCCAATATGACTCGGTCTGCTATGACACCAGCGGTGGCGGAATCAATGAAGGTGCCCTGCCGGCAAAGGAGCGGTTCCCGGTCCTGCGCCTGCTCAGCGGCGAACTGGAACTTAATCTCAATCGTGCGGCAGCGGTCAATCTCACCATTTATTCGGCTGATGGCAGGGTGGTGGAAAGGTTCATTTTCGGGGAACTGAGTGCGGGCAGATACCGGCTGCGACCAAACTCAGAACTTAATGCCGGGGTTTATCTGGTGCGGGTGGCAATAAACCGAGAATTGGCATTGGTGAAACTGCTTAAGTATTAGCAGAAACCATAATCAGGACAGGGGTGCAAAT
>CAZNRV010000064.1:0-2359 GCA_964575495.1 uncultured bacterium | reverse complement strand
GCCGAAGGCAACGTGGAAAGAGCCAAACGCGTTCTGGGCAAGTACTTTCCTTACTGCCAGGAAACATGCCTCTCCTGCCACCTGCCGGAGGTGCAGCGCCTGGTCGAAATCAACCGGCCGGCCGTGTCGGCGCTGTCCACCCGGTTGACTTCGGCCGGTGTGCTTCCGGCCGAAGTCGAAACCCAGAGCATCTTCGTCGAACCGGCCAGGCTTACGCGCTGATACTCGAATACCCGGTCGTGCTAGATGGGGGGTCGGCGGTCCCCTGTAACCCGAAACCCGCCTATGCGGGGTCGAAAGGGAGTCTGAGTTCTGTCCGGTGCGAGTTCAGTCTGAACAGGACCCTGGCGATGAAGGTCGGGTCCGATGATGGCGGTTGCCGTGAACCCCGCCAGGACCGGAAGGTAGCAACGGTAAACGGTTTCACTGCCAGTCATTGGGGTGCCTGGCTGGAGCCAGGGACCTTCAGACCCTCTCGCTGGCTGCGCGAAGGTCCCGGCACGACCGGAATGGAATCCCGCTTGCGCGGGAATGACAAGAGGAACGGTTAATAATGGCAAGACGGCAGGTGCTTACCCTGAAATATCGGCCCCAGACATTTGCCGAACTTTTGATTCAGGACCATGTCAAAAACACCCTGACGCGCGCAATTGAGCATAACCGGCTCGCCAATGCATACCTTTTTGCTGGTCCCAGAGGAGTAGGCAAAACTACGAGCGCAAGGATTTTCGCCAAAAGCCTGAACTGCCTCGCTTATGAGAAACCAACCACGACACCCTGCAATCGGTGTTCCGCCTGCGTGGAAATCACCCAGTCGCGCAGTCTTGATGTGTTGGAGATTGACGGCGCTTCCAATCGTGGAATTGACCAGGTGCGGGAACTGCGGGAAAACATTAAGTATGCACCGGCAAGTCTGCGCTACAAGGTTTATATTATTGACGAAGTGCATATGCTCACAAAGGAGGCTTTTAACGCCCTCTTGAAAACCCTTGAGGAACCACCGCCCCATGCCAAATTTGTCTTTGCCACCACCGCTGCCCACGAAGTGCCACTGACGATTCTCTCCCGGTGCCAGCGGTTTGACTTTCGCAAGGCAACACCCGCAGAAATCATGCAGCGGCTGAAATGGGTCGCCGAAAAAGAAAACATCAAAATCAGTCCGGAGGCTCTTACCGCCATCGCCCGTCGCGCTGACGGCGCAATCCGCGATGCCGAAGGGCTTTTAGACCTTCTGGCAACATACAGCCCTGAGGGCATCAAACTGACCCATGCTGAAGAATTGCTCGGCTTAGTGCCCGCAAACATTTTCTTTCAGTATGCCGAGATGATTGCCGATGCGGACCCAAAACCGGTGATCCAGTTCGTGGAGCGCCTTTTTGCCTCCGGTTACGACAGCCTCGAGTTTTTTGCTGGCGCGGTAAGCCACTTCCGCAACCTGCTCTGGGCAAGGCTCGGCGTCATAAACACCGACGCCGCCCTACTGCCCGAAGAGGCTACCCGCTTAGAGAAACAGGCGCAGCGCTTCACACCAAGAAAGTTGATGAGGATTCTCGACACCCTCAGCCGTAATGAAAACACTGCCAGACATTCGCTCTTGCCGAAAATCCTCCTTGAAATCATCACCCTGGAACTGATGGAGGCAGAGACAGAGAATAATAACCCGGCAATCGTGCGCAACGCACCAGCCTCACCACCATCTCGAACAAATGAGCCCGCGGGGTTAGACCCACACGCAACAAAGACTGACGAACAAGCCGCTGCCATCTGGTCAAAAACCCTCTCTAAGATTGACTCTTACCGCCCCTCTCTCGGAAAAATGTTCAAATTCATAATTCCCTTATCCTGGAAAGACAACAAACTTACCATCGCCTTCACACCAGAACAGAAGGGACTCATCCACCATCTCGAGAGCAACCGGGGGAGAATTGAGCGCTTCCTATCAGAGGTAACCGGCATTGATGCCGGCATTGAAGTAGTAGTCCACCCCACTACCCCCATAGTTGATAACTTCAGCGCCAAGGTCAAAGAGGTCTTCGGCGATGTGGAGGAAATATGAAGGATACGCTCGCACAATTGCTTGAGGTCTTAAACTCCTTGCCCGGCATCGGCAGAAAATCGGCTCAGCGCCTCGCCTTCCACCTCTTAAAAAACCCGACCAGGGGCAGGGCATTGGCTGACGCCATTCAGGCCGCACTGAACCGACTGCACCTGTGCCCGCTTTGTTTCAACTGGACCGAAAGTGCCACCTGCCCAATCTGCGCCGATAAAAAACGGGACCACTCAACTCTCTGTGTTGTTGAAGAACCCGCGGATGTCTGTGTCTTAGAACAGACCGGTCTCCATCGTGGCACTTATCATG
>CAZNRV010000063.1:0-2115 GCA_964575495.1 uncultured bacterium | reverse complement strand
AATGGTTTGACGGCTCAATCCACGCCTACTATAATCCTGTCGGTGAACTTCCTCTCCGCCCTCTGCCCAAACCGCCAAAAAACACCCCTATGACATTTTCGCTGATTAATTAGTATGACATTTTCGCTGATTTTTGACAGTAATTTATTGAAAGGTAAAGGTAGAGGATAGTTCTTGGTTACAGGTTCTTAGTTCCAATAACCAAGAACTTCGAACTGCGAACTAAGAACTAAGAACATATAACTTTTCAAGCGCCCATGACAATCTCACGCAGTTCGGCAGAGCAGAACGACTGGAAAGGCAGAGTTTGGATTGAAAAAATGAAAAATTTGACGTTAAGCCAAGATTATTTATTATTATCCGCTGAGTGGGTTGATATCAAACCCCGGCAAAAGGTAGAATATATAAACCTGTAAGGAGGATATATGAGGCAGTTAACCTCATTGTTCGTAGTTCTTGTTGCCTTTGCCGGTCTGGCTCAGGCAATAACTGATGATGCCGAATCGAACCTGATGATTCGTGCTGAACAGATTCAGGCGGAAATTTCTCCGGTTCAGGGTGTTACCGCTGCACCTGTAACTGACAATGTGATTACATCCCCGGATGTAACCATTCCCAGGCAAATTTCCTTCTGTCAGGGCAAACTTACCGACGCTCAGGCTAACCCTGTTCCTGATGGCAACTATCAGTTGACCTTCAGGCTCTACACTGATGAGACCGGTGGTGTTCCATTCTGGACCGAGACGCAGACAGTTACGGTAAAAAACGGGCTGTTCTTGGTTCTGCTTGGTGCAGTCAACCCGCTCAACACGGCTTCTGATGCTGGCACCATCTATCTTGGTGTTCAGGTTGGGGCATTTCCTGAGTTGAGCCCTCGTTTACCCATTGTTTCCTCTGACAATGTTCTTCAGGCTGCTGAGGAAAGCCCTGCCTTTGGTAGTTATCAGGACAATGCCTGGGTCCGTGGAACTCCTGACTCGGTTCTTTTCACCATCCATCAGTTAGGAATTGCCCGCGGTGAATCGGATAATATGCTCCTGGGTTCACTACGCTTCACCCATACCAACCTTGGCGTTGCCTGCACCACCGGCTCATCGCTATATGATTACTATTACTGCACAGTGACAGGGGGTTATAGAAACATTTCAGCCGGTGCCGGGTCCACGGTTACTGGCGGCTGGTGCAACATCGCAAGTGGCAATTATTCCACGGTTAGCGGCGGTGTTTATAATAAGGCAAGTGGTGCCTCCTCTGTAGTTATCGGCGGCAATACCAACACCGCATGCACAACCTATGCTATGGTTGGCGCGGGAAAGTACAATCACGCTGCCGCACAGTATGCCGCAGTTGTCTCTGGCTGGTCAGACACGGTACAGGGATTCTGTGGCGGTATCTTCTCCGGTTATTCCAATCTTGCGGGCGATGCTGATACAGATACTGCGGCAACGATTGGGGGCGGCTGGGACAATGCGGTATTAGGAAAATATGGGTTTGTTGGCGGCGGGTATGGTGACTCCGCATCAGGTCAGTACGCAACCATTGGCGGCGGATATAGAAACCAGGCATCGGCTGACTATGCTACGGTTGGCGGTGGCAGGCGCAATAACGCAGGTTACTTTGCCACGGTTGGTGGTGGCCAGGGCAATATCGCATCAGGTTCCTATGCCACGGTGGCGGGCGGATATTGCAGCAATGCAGCAGCCATCGGGGCATTTGCCGCCGGGTATGGAGATACCGCTGCAGGAAACTACAGTTTTGCCACAAATTACCGCTCTAAAGTGCGGGCTCCTGACGAGGGTTCTGCGGCATTCAACGGAACAACAACAACTGGTTCAAACCAGGTGCGCTGCAACATTTTGGTGGCAAGCGTTAAACCTTTTACAATTGACCATCCGGTTGACCCATATAACAAGATTCTCAACCACTACAGCATTGAGGGTCCGGAGATACTTACTATCTACCGGGGCATTGTCATCCTTGATGCCAATGGCAGGGCTGAGGTTCAACTGCCCGACTACTTCTCCGCACTCAACCGCAACCCGCACATCCAGTTGACCGGTGTTGGAACATCTGATGTTTATGTTGCTGAGAAGGTTCAGACCAACCGGTTTGTGA
>CAZNRV010000062.1:0-9796 GCA_964575495.1 uncultured bacterium | reverse complement strand
CCATTTAACTCGTGATATTTAATATAAACAGTCTAATAAATAGGGGAGTGATCTCTAAAGTCAAATCAGGGGTAAATAAGGAAAAGAGAAAAAATTCTAAATTGATTTGAAAAAGAAGGTGTAGGTGCGGGTAGGGTCAGGACGAAACCCCATACGCCAGTAAAGCGTCATTCTCGGAGATATGAAGAGATGGGGTGATGGAGAGATGAAGTCTTCATTCCTGCGTCCCTGCATCCCTTCATCCCTTCATCCCTTCATCCCTTCCTCCCTGCGTTCCCGCAATATTGGCGGGTGGATGCTGTCAGCACTCCGGTAAAATATCATCAGTTCATTTGTGCGAAATTTCTGGGAAAGTTGGCAGGCGATGTCGAAAAGTCCATTCGTGAGGAGCTGATAACATTCTTTTCTTCGCGCCTCGGGTCCAAGGTAAAGTCCCATATGAATAATATCCTGGCGATGCCAGGTTGTCACGCGTGCCCAGCCGTAACCGATGATTCTTTCATTTTTTTCTAAAACCAGACCCGCACCATTCTGCAACCAGTCCAGATTAAACAGGCTCTCAATCTTTTCAATCGCATCGACAGGTTTTTGACCGATTTCAGCATAAATTCCATGGTTCAATAAACCAATTGCACGGGCATCTTTCTTGTCGATGGAACGAACCCGAAGATTTTTCAAATCGCCTGAAGACATACTTGCTGCTTAAAATCTACTAAATAATAGCAAAATTACCCTCCCCGTCAATTTTGTCATTTTGCTCCTGATAATAAACCAATACCTGAAACCTCATTGACATCTGAAATTAAAAAGATATGCTAATAAAGTGTCATTATTACCGCGCGCGGTCTTGAAGCAGTTTCTGCCCACCTTTGTTTTTGCCATTATTGTCTTAGCCTTTGTTTTGCTGATGGACCGGCTTTTTCTTTTAGCAGACCTCTTGGTGCGCAAGGGGGTGTCGGTTGTAGTTGTAGGCGAGATTGCCTTTCTTTCCCTGCCATTTGTCTGTAGCATCAGCGCCCCTTTGGGTGGATTGATTGCTAGCGTGGTAACCTTTGGCAGGATGGCACAGGATAACGAAGTTGCAGTTGTGCGTGCGGCAGGCATACCGGCGTGGCGTCTTTTCTTACCAGTGCTCTTGTGGAGTATACTGCTGGTGCCAATTATGGTTTTCTTTAATGGCTTTGTGGTTCCCGAAACACAGCACCGTGTCCGCAATCTACTCACTGACATTGCCCGCAAAAAACCGGCGTTAAGAATTCAGGAAAGGGTGTTTATGGACGATTTCCCAGGCTATATGGTTTACATCGGCTCAATGGATGAACGTCGCTCAATTGTAGCTAACGTCGTTATCTTTGAGCGAACCCGCGGCAATCGTACCCCGGCGTTTATTACTGCTCCTAAAGGAACGATTAGCTACACTCCAGACGACCGTTATCTGATTCTGAACCTCTACGATGGGCAAATCCACGAACTTATCAACAACGACAACTACCGCCGGCTTTCATTTAGAGAACACACGATTAATATCCTTACCGATGCTGAACTGGTGCGTCGGGGGCGGGAATACCGCAGCGACGACGAGATGTTCTTGCAAAACCTTTTCAAGGAGGTTGCGACGATAAAAGGAGATATCGCCAAATTAAATCAAGAGGTCAAAGAAATGGGGCAAGGAGCAAAGCAAAATGAGGCACTGCTGATGCGCCTGGACGAATTGAAAACACGAGCTCGCTATCGCAGTCTTGAGGCAGCCCGTTTCCTAACTGAGATTCAGAAGAGGTTTTCCTTGGCATTCTCGTGCTTGTTCTTTTTATTGTTTGGAGTGCCGCTGGGACTGGTTTTACGCCGGGGCGGAATCGGCACCGGATTTATCGTCGGACTAGTCTTTTTCGCCTTTTATTACATCCTTCTCCTTGCCGGTGAAAATATGGCTGAAAACGGTAAACTCACCCCTTTCTTGGGAATGTGGCTGCCCAATCTGATTTTAGTATTACCGGTGACAGAACTACTTTGCAAGACACTTTTTGAATTCTCGCCTTTAATGATACTATTCAGGAAAAGACGATGAAAATCATCGATCGGCATCTCTTCAAGGAAATGGTTAAGTTCACTCTTCTGGCTCTAATGAGCGTCGTGATTATCTATCTACTGATAGACCTGTTTGAAGAGTTGACCTACTTTACCACGAGAAAGGTTGGTCTTTGGGTAATTCTTAAGTACTATTTTTACAGTCTACCTTCGGCCGTGACACTTCTCTATCCAGTAAGCCTAATCCTGGCGGTGTTTGTAGTTTATGGGCAGATGACAAGACACAATGAAATATCAGCGTTTAAGAATTCAGGGATAATTGTCTACCGCCTTTTTGCACCGGCAATAGCTGTTGGACTGTTGACTATTATAATTTATCTAATCGGCAACGAATTCGTTACCATACCTTTTAATCGGCACCTGAGCGAGCTACGCCGTTATGTAATTGAAAAACGCACATCTCCCCGAAGTCAGAAAAAAGAGGATGTCTATCGCATCGACGCCAATCTTATTTTGTGGGCGCGAGAACTGGAGAAAACAGATGATGGCTCTCAAGGCACAATCTTGAGAAACTTTTTGCTGATTAAACTTGATAAAAATCGCCGCGTTGTTCAAAGAATAGATGGCGAAACCGCAACTTATAAGGGCAGCAACTGGGTTGGAATTGCTCTTAAAAAGCGCGAATTTGATTCCACCGGCAAAGAAATTTACACTAAGTTGGAAAAGGCAGAATTGGAGGCGCTGGGCAGTAAAGCGATTGAATGGAGTGTGCCTACAAGACCGGTCGAAGAGATGACTACCTCAGTCCTAAATAAGTACATTAATCAGATGAAGGCAACAGGTGAAAATGTTGCTCGAGAGGAAGTTGAATATCACTACCGTTTTTCTTACTCACTCATTGGTTTGATTGTCGTGCTGCTGGGACTACCACTCTCGGTAAAATTAAGAAGAGGCGGAGTAATGTTTGGGCTCGGGCTGGGTCTGCTTTTTTCATTTATTTACTGGGGTGTGATACAAACCTGCCGCGCATTTGGTACATCTCACGTAATAACACCGGCATTTGCTGCTTGGTTACCCAATCTCCTCTTCTCAGCAGTTGCCATCTCATTTTTGTTTAGGGTAGAAAGGTAACCGGCAATGATTGAGATGATCCTTATGTCTTCGTTTTTGATTTCGATAAATCCTGGTGGTATTAGCTGTGATTCTGACAGCGACTGTTATTATGTACCTCCGCAGGTAACTACTGCTAACGAAACTGTCGCCGGATTAATTCTACTTCATTGCAACGGCGCAACAGCAACCGATTTGGATACCTTCCGCCTGATCGGCGATTCTCTTGGCTGGATTTTGGCAACCTGTCATGCAAGTAGAAATCACCGGGATAGTTATCTCAACGATGAAGACATTATTAAGACAATCAGTAAATTACTCAAATCTTACCCGGTGGATGCGAACCGGATTTTTCTTTTCGGATTTTCAGGACAAGGTGTCCAAGCATTGACCACAATGTTACTTCATCCAGAGTTGGTACGCGGGGTGATAACTGTCTGTGCGCCCCAAACTGCAATGAATCTTGCTATTCCCGAACTGCTAAATGACCATTTTATCTATCTTATAAGCCGCAGCCAAGACTGGAACCTAATGGCTAACTATCAGATGTACTTGCAGTTCGAGTCCTGGGGTGTAGCCTGTACACTTGTGGTTACTCCGGGCGAACACAGTGCCGGTTCTTGGAAGGAACTTCTTTTAGGCTCTCAATGGCTCAGCCGGCACAAATAATCACACCGAACGCCGCGTAATTTGGTACAGAAGTTTCATTAGGTTATCTAGTGGAAGGCAGTTGATAACATCTTTTTTTCCCAGCCAGGCGCGCCTGCCGGTAATAACCCCGTAACGCATCCAGTTCAAGTCGACGACCGCATGGGCATCGGTATTTATCGCCAGTAAAACACCTGCCTCTTTAGCCTTTCTTGCCCAGATATCATTTAAGTCCAGACGGGCATAATAGGAGTTAATTTCCAAGACCTTATGAAACCTTGCCGCATGCTCTATTACCTTTTCGAGGTCAATCTCATAGCCGCGTCGCTTGCCGATCAGACGCCCGCTGGGATGCGCGATAAGATGAACCAAGGGATGTGCAATGGCAGAACAAATTCGGCTGGTAGCATCCTTAGTGAACCCCTGATGGATTGAAGTAATGACCAAGTCAAGACGGGCAAGGGTGCTTTCAGAATAATCAAGTTTGCCATTGGTCATGATATCTACCTCAGCAGACTTTAAGACCCGAAACCCCTTTAACTTTGAATTAAACCTGTCAATCTCATCACACCTCTTCAGCAGTTCGTCCTCCCTTAATCCCCCAGCATAGCCCGCAGAAACAGAATGCTCAGCAATGGCAATGTGGGAATAGCCCCGCTGCCGGCAGGCACCAACCACCTCCTCAAGCGAAGAACTGCCATCTGAGGCATCAGTATGGATATGAAGGTCAGATTTGATATCCTCTAGCCTAATCAACTTCGGCAGAGAGCCCCTTTTTGCAGCTTCGATTTCACCTCGGTCCTCTCGCAATTCCGGTTCAATATAGGGCAGCCCAAGGGACCGGTAAACCTCGGTTTCTGTTTTTCCTCCAAGGCGTCGCTTACCTTTGAAAACACCGTATTCAGAGATTTTTAAACCCAGTTTTTGTGCCATTGAACGGAGGGCAATGTTGTGGTCTTTGGAACCAGTGAAGTATTGTAGAGCTGCACCAAAGGCATCGCTTGCCACTACCCTCAAATCAACCTGACGAACACCGGTGCCGGTTCCAACAAGAATTGATGCTTTTGTGTCCCCTGCAGAAACCACCTGCCTGACAAAAGAATAGGTAATAAACTGATGAATAATTTCCTGAGGATTGTCGCCGGTAGCTAATATATCAATATCGCCGATTGTTTCTTTACCGCGACGCAATGAACCCGCAACCGCTACCTTTTTCACCTGCGGTCCCTTTCGCAGGTGTTCGATAATAGACTGAGCCAGTTCGTCCGCCTCATTTAGATACATCCTTTCGCCGGAATGCTCTGCGGCCTCGATACCTTTGAGGATATTCTCTGCTTTCTTATCACCCATACCCGGGAGTTTTGCTAACGAGCCGTCACCAAGCACCTTTTTCAAACCATCAAGGTCTTTTACTCCTAATTTTTCAAAAACCAGTTTAACTGTTTTCGGTCCAACACCAGGAATTTCCAAAAGAGTGAATAATCCAGGTTCAAGCCCACTAACTGCCTCTTCCAGTTTTTTCATTCTGCCGGTTGTAAGGTATTCATGAATCTTTTTGGCAATACCTGCCCCAATGCCCGGGATTGTTTCCAGTCGATTTGCCTTGTCTAATTCTCCCACATCCTCGGTTAAATCGGCAAGAACGCGCGCAGCCTTACGATAAGCAAAAACACGAAACCCTGTTTCGCCCTTTAATTCAAGGGCGTCAGCGATGCGGTCAAAAATTCTGGCAAGCTCTTGATTGATTACCGGCATTCGCTCTCCTGATAAACGGCTCTGCCTGCACAATAGGTAGCAAGCACCCGGCATTCAGGGTTTTTGCGCGGGTCGGCATTAAGAATGGTAAAATCGCCATCGAAACCGGGATTGAGCCTGCCAGTTTTATGTTGAAGATTAAGAGAATAAGCGGAGTTAACTGTAAATAGAGCAAAGGCATCTTTAGCGCTGATTCGCTGAAAGGTGTTGGGCAGAGAAATTGCAGCCTTGATACCAGCAAGAGGATCAAGTGGTGTGATAGGCGAGTCTGAACCACCGGCAAGCAAAATACGGTTTTCCAATAGCATGCGCAATGGATTGGTATTTTGCCAGCGCTCACCAAGCCTTTTGGCATACATACCGCTTGGACCACCCCAAGCGGTTTCAAATGCCGGCTGAACACAGACTATGAGTTTAAGTTGAGCGAGCCTTCCTATCAACTCTAATGAAAGCAGTTCGGCATGTTCTATCCGATGGTGCAGCGGATTATCAAACCCATTTTTAATCAGAGATTCGTGACATCGGATTAGTTGTTCTATCGCCCTGTCACCGATTGCATGAAATGCGGTCTGCAGTCCAAGTGCTTCTGCCTGAGATATAAACGCCATAACTTCATCGTCGTTATGATAGAGCAATCCTCTATACCCTGGTGCGTCAGCATAGTCTTGCGAAATGGCAGCGGTATGGGAGCCAAATGAACCATCAAGCAGTAAACAGCCACCGATTCTTGGTAACCCAAATTCCTTAACTATTACGGGGTTCCAAGTTTGAAGAAAAGGCAGCATCTTTATAGGGACATCCTTAAGAGCTTCAAGAAACACTCCCCATTCATTTAATTCAAGTTCATTCGAACCAATAAGAGCCGCAAGGGTAGTAACACCTTTCTTAGCAGCATGCCGGGCGGTAAGATGGAATGCCTCTCTAATAATCTCTTTTGGTAATTGCCTTTTTAGTGTCGTAGAAATGGCCTCATAAGCAGGACCTCTGAGAACACCAGTGGGTTTGTCTGCGCCGTCAAATTCTATTCCCTCGACGAGGCTTTCGGGTAATAATTTCAGTGCTGCCGAATTAGCAACACCCGAATGACCATCAACTCGATAAATAAAAATCGGCTTTCCCCGACTCAATCGGTCAAGTTCCCGGCGATAGGGATAGCGGTGTTCTTTCAACCGCTCGGGTTCAAGATTAAATGCAAGGATTATCGGCAAATCGACTTTTTCCCTAAAAGCACCAGCAATCCGTTCGAGCACATCTGAAATCGATGCGGCAGGGCAAAGGTCAGGATAGATAAATATCAGTCCGGTTTCCAAGGGATGAACATGGCTATCAATAAAGCCGTTGCAAATATAATAATTGTTTTCAGGTTCGACTGTCGGTATCAGCGCAGCGACCTTACCATCTTCGATAACAAGTTTACCCGGATAAGGTTCTATTTCAGGACCGGGAATCAAAAATCCGGAAAAGACTTCCATCACTCTTTTCTAACTTCTAACAAGTTTTGTAATTACCTCAATATGCGTGGTCTGTGGAAACATGTCAACCAACTCGACCTGCTGGCAGGAAAACCCGAGCCCTTCGAAGACAACCAAATCTCGAGTTAAGGTTGCAGGATTGCAAGAAACATAAACTATTGTGTGCGGCTTGAGCCGTGCGATTTGGTGAATTGTGTCTGGACTACAACCCTTACGCGGCGGGTCAAGAATGACGATATCAGCACTATCAATAGCGGTAATATGCTTATCTGCATCACCCTGAACAAACTCAACATTCTTTGCCAATTGCACCTCTGCGTTGAATCTGGCATCGGCAATCGCACTCGGTTCGATCTCAATTCCGGTAACCTTTTTCACTTTGTCGGCAACAATCAGACTGAGCATGCCAACACCGCAGAACAGGTCTACAACCGATTCAACTCCACTGGGTTCAACCATTTTTATAACTTTTCGTGCTAACTCCTCTGTTTGTGATATATTTACCTGAAAGAAGGATCTGACAGACACACGAAACTGTTTTCCTAAAACAACCTGAGTCAGATAATCGCTCCCATAAAGGGCTATCGTTTCCTTGCCTAAGATGTGATTGGTTCTTTCGGGATTAATGTTCTGCACAACACCAGTTATTTGTGGCAATTCTGCCAACGCCTCGACTATTTTTGAATTAAGCTCCTTCGTGCGGGTAACGATTATCACCAAAATACCATCGTTGCTTCCCTGGCGCAGAATGATATGACGGATATTACCAAGATGTGCTCGCTCATCATAGGGCTTTTCATCAGCAGTTAATATTGCCTCGTATAAATGCTGACGAACTTGGTCAAACAACTCCG
Organism: uncultured bacterium; assembly: GCA_964575495.1. Classification (GTDB taxonomy): domain Bacteria; phylum Hydrothermota; class Tepidihabitantia; order Tepidihabitantales; family Tepidihabitantaceae; genus JAOABP01. Next base: position 1,932 of record CAZNRV010000062.1, on the reverse strand, counting down.
GGTGTAAGAGACATACCGGTATCTCAAGCAGCTGGTGGCTTCTTTTCTCATAGAAGCCGATACGAAGGTTTTTTTGCCCACCAACCGGGTATTGAGTTTTGTTGCGATAGTGCCATTCCGAAGATTGATAGCAGATGTTGGCAACCGGTACAAAGATTTTGCCCAAATGTTGTAGGGCATCATTTACAAGCAGTTTTTTCACAACCAGTTGCCCGGTATAACTGATGTGCTGCAGCTGGCAACCACCGCACCGTCCATAATAAGGACAGGCAGGCTCAATCCGTAGGGGAGAGGGCTCAATCACCTCTTCAATCTTAGCAACCGCATAATCACGCTTGCGCAGGACAATTTTTGCCCTGACCCTTTCTTCAGGTGCTGCAAAAGGAACAAAAACCTTCAAGCCGTTGAATTCCGCCAAACCATCCCCACCAAGGATTAGCCGGTTAACAAACAGCTCTACTGAATTAGTTTCTGCAGAAACCGAACCGATTACCATGCCGTGATAATCTGACGGGTAATCTCACGGGCAAGTTTTTCAATCGCCTCGCTGATGGCATCCTCTTCAGATTTATTTTCCGGCTGATAGGAAATACGGCTGGTGACTATGCCTGAAAAAAAGGACTCGTTCCGCACCTGGTCTTCTACATCTATCTGTGCGGCAATGCTGATTTCATAGGTTGATATTGTCTGTTCGGCATCATAGGATGCCGCTGTCCGGGAATAACTTTTCAAGGTGACCGAAACCGCCAGATCTGCGGCTTCTAAGGTGGTTATTCGCAGGTTGCGGTCCGAATTGAATACCCGGGGCAAAACCAGGCTTAACTCCTCAGTCAGTCCGGGCTGGGTTGTGGAGTTTTCCACAGCGGTAATTGCTACAGTTTTAAGATGGGGTGGAAGCAAGGAGCGGGTTGAATAGCCGCAGGATGCAAGAAGCGAAAAAATAAGAGTTGTAATTATAATCTTTTTAAACATTTACCAGAATTCAGGATTTGAGTTTTTGGACGATTTCATCTGCCACCCTCTGTCCTGAAAGAAACATCCCGCCAAATATCGGCCCCATTCTTGGCCCACCCGCCACCGCATTCGCAGCCATTCCGGTAACCCATAACCCCGGGAAAACCTCTCTGGTATTTTCCAAAACCAGCCTTTCTGCACGGTCAGCCCACATTGGACCCTCGCCTTCAAACCCACCTGAAGAAGTATTAAGTTTAACCCGCGCCTTCTGCACAAGACGGTTGACAACCTCGGCAGCATGACCGGTGGCATCAACCACCGCCCGGGTAGCAACCGTCAGCGGGTCAACATGCAATTTTGCCATTTCCACCGCGCTCCAGTTTATCACCAGTCCACAAACCCTTTCTTCTATTAGCACTACATCCTCTGCGCTGATGAGATTAAAGATTTTTACTCCGGCACGGCTGGACCGCACGAGTAATGCACCTAATGTTTCAAGCGGGTCCGCAACAAAATATCCCGGTCTTTGTTCAATAAGCCTGACACCCAACTCGTTCAGAATACCAGCCGCATCATTTTGAACAACAATCCCGGAAAACATCATCCCGCCACCGGGCATGCCGCCGCCAGGTTTCAAAGCCCGCTCAAAAACAACCGCTTTTAACCCCTTTTCTGCTATCTTCCAAGCTGCGGTCAGACCTGAAGGACCAGCGCCAACTATAACAACATCGGTCTGCAGATTAGCCAGTAACTCACTCAAAAAACGCTCGATAATTGCTCTGGAAATTTCAATTTCTTTAATCATCATACTTAAATGGTAAACAGCTGCCATCATAAGTCAAGCATCGATACCGCGAAGAACCCATCAAACCATTTTTACCCCGGGGGTTATACCCCCCAAAACCTGTCAGAAATGTAACATATGGATATTCAAGAACCTAAACGAAAAATGCACATTATAATTTGTGTATATATAAC
>CAZNRV010000061.1:0-1969 GCA_964575495.1 uncultured bacterium | reverse complement strand
CCTCTTGACAATATCGGACCTGACAACCTCCATATCAAGGAGCTCGTTGAGCGCGTCCAGGGAGGAAAAATTTCCGAAGTAATTGTCGCCACTAACCCATCAGTTGAAGGCGATGCAACCGCCAATTACATTGCTCAGATTCTGAAACCCCTGGGGTTAAAGGTCAGCCGCATTGCCCGCGGTCTGCCGGTAGGTAGTGACCTCGAACTCGCAGACCGAGAAACCATCTCCCGTGCCTTTGAAGGCAGGCGGGAGCTCTAAAAGGTGATGCCGACTCCCTCACCGGTCATTCCGACCGAAGTGGAGGAACCTTTCCTCATTCTGTGCCCCTGCTTGACTCTTGCCGGCATTTCGCTATTATTAATCACTAAACAGGAGGAATCAATGCAACTGAGTATCACCGGCCGTCGTTTTGTAATCTCTTCGCATCTTCGTGATTATGTGAACAAGAGAATGGAAAAACTTGCCAAATTTGACCATCACATTTCCAAGGGGGAAATAATTCTTTTCCGTGACCGGGCGTTTGATGTTGCCGAAGGCAAAATTCATACCGGACACTTTGTCTTTGCTGCCAAAGGTCATGGCAGTGATATGTATGAGGCGGTAAACGACCTGGCAGATAAAATTGGCATCCAGCTGGAGCGCCACCTTGAAAAAATCCGTGCCCGGCGCCGCCGCACTGGCAGGGAAAAACCATAGTATTATGAGTTCGGGCATTGAACAACCGCCCTCCCTCCCGAAGAAGATAACAGTCGGCACTCTGTTTGAAGAAAAAAAAGACGAGTGGCAACTGCAACTGATTGCCGGCAGAGATGGATTTGAGACCCATTATGTTGTTACCCCGGACATCAATCGTCCTGGAATGGCTCTTGCCCGCTGGACCGGCGTATTTTTGCGGGAACGGATTCAGATTGTCGGCAGCACCGAACTTTCCTATCTCAACACCCTGTCGGCTGAAGAGTATGCCCGTGCAGTTCGGATTCTTCTTGAACTGAACCCGGTCGCAGTCATCATCACCAAGGACCTTGCTCTGAAAGAAGACTGGATATCCGAAGGCAACCGGCTCCAGGTTCCGATAATCCGGACCCCGCTTGATACCACGCCCTTTATCCATCGCCTGAGTGCATTTCTTGACTACCGGCTGGCACCGGAAACCTATATCCATGGCGACCTCGTTGATGTCTTCGGGGTTGGACTCTTGATAACCGGGGAATCAGGCATCGGCAAAAGCGAGTGCGCGCTTGACCTTGTTGACCGTGGCCATCGTCTGATTGCTGATGACCTTGTCCGGGTTCTGCGCCGGGGCACCGGCATCCTGATGGGCTATTCGTCTGCCAAGACACCGGCGCTTGCCCATCATATTGAGGTTCGTGGCGTAGGGATTGTCGATGTGTATAGCCTTTACGGTGTCAGGGCAATCAGGGTTCAGAAACGGATTGAGGTTGAGGTGCGACTGGTCCCCTGGCAGAGCGGCGTGGAATGCGAGCGTGCCGGCATTGATGAAAAGTTTTCAGAAATCTTAGGTGTCAAAATCCCTCTGGTTACGATTCCGGTTGTGCCGGGTAAAAACCTGGCACTGGTCCACGAGGTAATCGCCAAAAACCACATTCTCAAGGTCTTTGGCTATTATCCAGCCCAAAGGTTTAACGATGAGTTAATCAGGCTGATGAGCAAGACACCGATTGACCCCTATCTCACTGACGACCAGGAATGATTGAGGTTAAATTGGGAGATGGCCAATGGCGAATTGAAGAATTGGACATCGGGAAATTGGGGAATTGGGGGTTAAATTTAGGTATTAAATCTTTCAAGCCATTGCGAGGGTGCTCTGCCCTGGGCAGGTGGCAATCTGCGGTTGACTCTATGGTCTATTAATGGCAGACAAGACTCAATTCTGCCCGAACTAAAACTCCAACCGGATTAGGAAAAGGGCGGATAAAAAGGTGATGCAAACTTAAGGGAATAGAAC
>CAZNRV010000060.1:0-2937 GCA_964575495.1 uncultured bacterium | reverse complement strand
ATACAATCCTAAGGTGAATGAATACACCTCGCGCCTGCCCAGATTTACCGACCTCCATCCCTTTGAACCAGAAGAACTTGTCCAAGGGGCATTGCAGCTGATGTTCGAGTTGGGTGAATACCTTAAGGAAATTACCGGCTTTGATGCCGTGACGCTGCAGCCAGCAGCAGGTGCCCATGGTGAACTGACCGGCATTATGACGGTGCGCAAATTCTTTGAGAAAAAGGGCGAAAATCGCAACATCGTGCTTGTGCCCGATTCTGCGCATGGCACTAACCCCGCCTCAGTGGTTCTGTCTGGATTCCAGACGGTTCAGATAAAATCCAACCCCGATGGCTTAATTGACCCGGCAGAACTCAAACGCGCCTGTTCGGAATGTGTCGCCTGTCTGATGGTCACGAATCCCAATACCCTGGGAATGTTTGAAACAGAAATTAAGCAGATTTGTGAAATTATGCACGCAAACGGGGCTTTAGTATATCTTGATGGTGCCAATCTTAATGCCTATCTTGGGATTCACCGTCCTGGTGATGCCGGCTTTGACCTGATGCACATCAATCTGCACAAAACCTTTTCCACCCCTCATGGCGGGGGTGGACCTGGTTCTGGGCCATTAGCGGTAAAGAAACATCTTGCGCCCTTTTTACCCAAACCGGTAATTCGGCAGGATAAAGACAAATACTATTTTGACTATGAGTTACCTGATTCAATTGGTCGGGTTCTTGGCTCTTATGGTCAGTTTCTGGTCTTGGTGCGTGCCTATACCTATATCAGGATGCTGGGCGCAGCTGGCCTCAAGGATGTTGCTGAATGCGCTGTGCTCAATGCCAATTACATCCGCAAGGAACTGGAAGGAACCTATGAGCTGCCCTACCCTCGCCGCTCCTTGCATGAGGTGGTTTTTTCCGGTTCCAACCTCAAGCAGTTCGGGGTAAAGACCCTGGATGTGGCAAAACGTCTGCTGGATTTTGGACTGCACGCTCCCACCATTTACTTTCCGCTCATCGTCCCTGAGGCGTTGATGATTGAACCAACCGAGACCGAATCACTTGAATCTCTAAATGATTTTATTGAAGCGATGAAGGCAATTGCCCGAGAGGCGCAAACCCAACCGGTCAATCTGCACAATGCACCTTTGACAACACCGGTGCGCCGACTGGATGAGGCGCGCGCCTCCAGGCAGCTTGATGTTAATTTTCAGGACTGATGTTCGCCGCTGATATCACGCCAGAAAGAAGAACGGAAATCATCACCAAGATTGCCCGTAAGACTGTTGATTTGCGACTCTCACCGATTGCCATAGTTCTTCTTGAATCAACAAAACCGCTCTCCTTTGTCGGCTCTCAGTTGATGGTCTTTTTTCAACCGATAATTACATCCGTTTTTCCTTTCCATCAGTACGAAGAGATTGTTGCTTTGTTTGAAGAACGCAGCAATATAGAACTACTGATTCAAACTATTGAAAGACTTGAAGGTGAACACAATCAACCCAATGTCACAAACAAGGAAAGTAAAGATGGCAAAACCGTTAGATAAGGAAAAAATCACCCGGATCCTTGCTACTGATTGTGGCTCAACAACCACCAAGGCGATTCTCATAGAAAAGCGGGGTGATGAATACCGGCTGATTGTTAGAGGTGAAGCACCAACTACCGTGGAGGCACCTTTTGAGGATGTAACCAAGGGTGTGCTCAATTCGGTTATGGAGGTTGAGGAGCTTTCCGGGGTCAAACTGGTCAAAGGTGATGGCATCTTCAAGCCCAAGACAGGTGAAAAAGAAGGGACTGATATTTATATCTCCACATCCTCAGCAGGTGGTGGTTTGCAGATGATGGTTTGCGGTGTTGTATTGACGATGACCGGTGAGAGTGCTGCTCGTGCCGCTTTAGGTGCCGGTGCAATTGTGATGGATGTTATCGCTTCAAATGATGGTCGTCTTCCCCATGAGAGGATTGAGCGCATCCGCACCCTGCGTCCTGATATGATTTTGTTGTCGGGTGGTGTTGATGGTGGGACTGTTTCGCATGTGGTTGAGCTTGCCGAGTTAATTGCCGCTGCTGACCCGAAGCCACGGTTTGGCACGGGGTTTAATCTGCCGGTCATCTACGCCGGTAATAAGGATGCCCGGGAGCTGGTTCTGAAAACCCTGAAGGAGAAAACCAGCCTGGTTGTGGTGGAGAATATCCGGCCAGTGCTGGAAAGGGAAAACCTTGGACCTGCACGGCATAAGATTCACGACCTGTTTATGGAGCATGTTATGGCTCATGCACCGGGTTACAGGAAGTTGATGGAATGGACCGATGTGCCGATTATGCCCACACCGGGTGCGGTCGGGCTTTTGATTGAAAATATCGGCAAGAATCAGGGAATTGCGGTCTTAGGTGTGGACATCGGGGGCGCTACAACCGATGTGTTCAGCGTGTTCCAGGGGATTTTTAATCGGACTGTGTCGGCAAACCTGGGGATGTCATATTCAGTATCCAATGTGCTTGCCGAAGCAGGTGAACATAACATCATCCGTTGGCTGCCGATTGATATCCCGGCAAGTGAGGTGCGCAACCGCATCCGTAACAAGATGATTCGTCCGACGACCATTCCTTCAACTCTTGAAGAACTGAAACTGGAACAGGCAATCGCGCGTGAGGCTTTGCGCCTTGCCCTTGAACACCACAAATCAATGGCGGTCGGCTTGAAAGGAATTCAGCAGGAGCGGACCATCTCCGACGCCTTTGCCCAGGCTCGAACCGGTGAAACCCTCGTGGATATGATGGAACTTGCTCTGGTTGTCGGCTCTGGTGGTGCGCTCTCACATGCCCCGCGTCGTTCACAGGCAGCACTGATGCTTCTTGATGCCTTTCAGCCTGAGGGTGTTACCCGGCTAACAGTCGATTCCATTTTTATGATGCCTCATCTTGGAGTTCTGACTGAGGTTCATCC
>CAZNRV010000059.1:0-7414 GCA_964575495.1 uncultured bacterium | reverse complement strand
AACACACGCTCCTGGTTAAAACTGCAAAGCGCAGACCCGGCTTTGAACCTTTTGTGTGAAGGTCCGGCAGGCGCCTGTGTGCGCGGCTCCCAAACATCGCGTTCCACTGAATAGACATAAAACTCAAAACTGTTGCAGCCTTTGAGACAGAAGACAAATGAACTATCACCTTGGCGGACATAAGCAAGACCGGTCCCGCCCCGTTTTAAATTCATGCGTCCGGCAGGAATACTAGCAAGCTGGTGCCAAGTTTCATTTTCGATATCATAGCGCCAGAACTCAAGGGTGTTGTTGCCCTTGGTGGCATAGATATAACGCTCGTTATCTGAGCAGAGCGCACCTGATTTAAATACTGGTTTGCCCGAAGGACCAGAAGGAATCGGTGTTACGCTACGCCATTCATCAAGAGTAATGTTGAAATCATATAACGCAAAGGTCTTATTCCCTTGCAAAGCATATATGTGACCGGAATCGCTATCAATTGCAGTCAGCGCACCGCCATATTTTACCCTCTTCAGATTCCCGATCACATCCTTTTTCCGCAGCCAGCCTTTACCAGGTTTCCAGACCTTTAATATCCCATTCACGGTATCGTTAGCAGGATTTACATCACCAGTTAACACGGCAAAGGCGGTCATTTGGTAATAACCAATAGTGGCATCCCAAGGGGATAGGCGTATTTCCCGTGTTTCATCCGGTTGTAAGGCGGTGACAATGCCAGAATCAATATACACCGGATATCCGCTCGTGGTATTCACTATCGTTAAGAACACCTTTACGTTTTCAGTCCCATCTCCAAGGTTTTTAACCCGCACTATTGGTGATATTATCATCGGTCGGATCTCACCCTGAGGAGATATTGAGAGCAAGGCGATATCACGGGTCACAACGAGGCAGGTGGCGCTGAAAGTATCGTTATCCGGGTTGCAGTCACCTAAGCCTACAGAGCAGCGCACAACATACCTCCCGCTTGTCGCCTCCCAGGTTGAAAATGTCACATCGGTCAATGAGTCTGGTTTAAGGTTCTCAACCACGACCGAATCAAAGAAAACGGGTGTGCCACCTGAATCGGGCGTAATCCAGAAGTAGGTTTTAAAGCTCGTTGGTATTGATGAATAATTTGCAACCCTTGCCATCGGTGTATTTGACCCTGGGTTAACTTCACCCACCGGGGCGAGAATCGCCGCAACTCCTACGTCGGTTCCAGCAACAAAAAAACTGTCTGTTGCGCAGTTGTTTTCTGGACGCCGATCGAGCACCAGGAGTGTCGTACAGCGGGTAGAAAATGAACCGGTTCGCAGCGCTGTCCAGTTTGGAAATGTAACAACAGAATCCACACCCGGTGCCAAAGTCACTGCAATCTGCGATACATAACCATCAGATATGGTAAACCTGCAGTTGAAACTTTCTGCGACCGAGCCAAGGTTTTTAATCCTTGCCTGCGGTGCAACGACAGAACCTGAATCCACAGTATCTTTCGGGGCAAGAATCCCGATGGCGGCTACATCATGAACCACCACCTCGGTTGTACTTCTCACAGTGTCATTTCCTGGATTTAAATCGTTGTTCACCGCTGTTGAGCACAACACGGTTAAAGCCCCACGCGGTGCCGAGACCTGCCATGAGGAAAGCGCCACTGTATCAGTTCTGCCCGCAGTGATTGCCACTGTTGCCGAATCGCGGTAATAGGAACCGATGCGAGCGAATACTCTGGCGTTTTCCGATACCGAACCCTGATTGACAATCACTACCTGTACAGATGTTAGTGAGGCGGAATCAACCTGCGCGCCTGGTTGCAGAATTGCCCTTGCCGCCATATCGTGGACCACTAAATTGAAACTGCCCGCGATGCGATTATTTGCCGGTTGCATATCACTATTCAGCGCTGTTGAGCAGGCGGTAGAGTAGTTACCGCGCTGTCCGCAAATCCAGTTTCTGAAGTTAACAACAGTTGAATCACCCGGTCTTAGACTGTTGACCATTGCGCTGTCTTTCCAAGATGTTGAACCAGTGATATGAAAATATGAGTAAAAACTTTCAGTGGTATTCCCGAAATTCTTCACCTTTGCCCTCACCGGCAAACTGCCTGTCGAATCAATGACGCCCACCGGTGCAATAATTTGTGCGCAGCCGACGTCACGCACCTGCACAAAAACATCCGTCCGCGCCCGGTCGTTAGCCGGATTTTGGTCGCCTGACAACTGCGTTGAGCAACTCGCGGTGTGATTGCCACGCGGGAGCGCGGTCCAGCTCGGAAAGTTCACCGTATCCTGTGCGCCTGCTGCCAAGGTCTTGGTGCGGGACTGGTCATAACCTGTGCCAGTGATAACTAACCGAACATTAAAGCTCTCGTTAGTGTTGCCGTAGTTGCGCACCGTCGCTTGGGGCGATACCGATGTTCCCGAATCGACAGTTGCCGGGATAGTTATCGTAGTAACTCCAACATCGCGATATCGCACAAAAACTGTGCCGGTTGCGTAATTGTTTGCCGGATTTGTGTCGGTCGCCAGCATTGTTGTGCACTTTACCGCCAGATTACCTATCGGATATGCCTGCCAGGACCGGAACTGAACAGAGGCTGAGTCATTGCCAGCAATTGATGTGACAATAATGCTGTCCCGGTAAATATTGCCAATTGTAAACCTGACCGGGATATTGCTAACTGGGAATGAAGTGTAGTTTTTCACCACCGCTATAGGGTTGATGCTGGCACCCGAATCAACCGTACCTAAAGGCGCAACGATGCGGCTGACGCCAACATCCGGGTTGGCACTTACCACCTGACAGGAGTCAACATCAGGGAGGTAATTGGGTTTGGTCGCGGTCACATACATATAGCCCGCTGTTGTGGGGTTGATGGCAAATGTCACCTGTCCGGAAGAGTTGGTGTAATTACGGGCATACACCTCACTGCCTTTATGCAGACAGACCAAGGCATTGGCAACCGGGAATGTGTCCCTTTTGACAGTTACTGAAAAGTTTTGGGAACCGGTGTTGATCGGGCTGTTAAAGGTAGCATTGAGCGGTACCGGCACCTGCTCATACATCAAAAGCAGCGGGTCGCCAAGCAGATTGAGTTCAAAATAGCACCAGCGCCAGGCTCCATTTCCACCATTGGCTGAATTCCGGTAAACCTCTTTTGATTCGGCATGGGTCAAGCCGATAGGCATGGTGTCGTGGTTGAAAAAGAAGTCGTAAAACCTCACATCCAGTTTTTCTGAGGGACCCATAACTGGTGGTGTGCCCCAGCCGTAACGCGAGTTCATTATCACCGCCAGTGCACCACCGGTTGAACAGTTGTGGCTTAATTCAGCAAGACAGTCAGAATATTCAAAATTGCCCGGATGGCAGGCAATGGAATTAATGAGCCCGACCTTTGAGCCGTTGTTATGTCCGGAAATAACCGAATTCGAGTAGAAGGCATAGCTTGGCGGTGGCATCGTGTGATAGATGCCGGTTTCATTGCCATGCCCAACCATATGCGAGAACTGAAACCCGTTATTTAAGGAATCACGCACCATCGTCGTATTACCCGGGTCGTGGATGAACACATCGGACCAGCCGCTCGGCGTGATGCCGGCGATGGATTCGTTTGACTGGCGATAGGCGTAACCTGACCAGAGTGAATCATCAACCAAGAGTATCCGGCGGAGATAACCGGTCGGCGGATTGGTCTCGTGGGTTATAACCTTGTTGACAAAAGTCTTTACCTGAGTTGTGTCGTCAACACTTGCCCTGCTGATATATACTTCATAATAAAGGTCAGTAGTATCCTGTCCGTATTCGCCAAAGATATTGTCGCGGTCTGAGTCCCAAGACCACTGCAAATCACCATAGTAAAGGTCGCAGGGAATGTTACCGGTATCACCGGCGCAGGTGGTCCATGCGAGCCGCCTCGGAACTATCGCGGTGTCACCGCCTAAAAGCACCCATATCAAACCGTAGTTGTTGTAATAATCCCGAATGAAGTTTCGAATCTTTTCTTGCCGGTCCCTGCCTGAATAGTTGGCGTAAATCCAGGTGTCGGTTTTTATTATTCCGGAATAGCCGGTGCGCGTGCGCCAGTTGACCAATCGCTGGAAATAGGGTGCAAGTGTGGAATTGGTAATAATACAATAATCGTAGGTGCCAAAGTCAGTGAGTCGTTTTGGGGGCGCAAAAGCGCTGACATCTTCAGGATTGGCAACAAGGAGTTTGACCCCTTGAGAGAATACCTGCAGCTGTTTTGGGCTCAGGGTTGTGGGCTCAGCCGTCGGATCAAACCCGTAATTGATTTTGATTTTTAAGTTGGTGGCGATAAGATAGGAGTTAGTGGCTGGGTCAAATTTTACCGGGAACAGCGAAACGGTGACCAGCCTGAAACCGGATTTGATTCCAATCGGGCTCACTTGATAGTTTTGTGCTGGCCAGGGTTTGGTGCCGGAATAGACCGCAGGGTCAGGTTTGACAAAATCGGGCAAATCCCGTTGCGACACCCGTACTGGGGGTTGAGCAGGATAGGGCGGATATTCAGCGGCTAAAGAAACAGTTCCAGCTACCTCAACCTTGACATCTGTTACCTTCATCCCCTGAGGAATCACAATTGTGAAGAAGCAGTAGGGCAGGATGGGTTGACCTAACTCTTGAAGGTAGTCGGTGTTGAGATGCTGGTTGGAAAAAGTGGAATTATGTCTGAATGACAGAATGGTCCAGTTGGCACCATTTGCTGTTTTGGTGCTCAATGTGAATAGGTCCGGGTTGAATCGGAAACTACCTGACCACCCGGCAAGTGAATAGAATACCAAACCAAGGACAAAAAACAGGCAAAAGACTTTGCGTTTCATTGTGCCTCCTGTTCTTTGGTTTTGTTTTAAAGATAGGAGTAGTTGTTTTGGAGCAGTTACCCGCCGTGCCCGGCAGGGTTTTATATGAGTTGACAAGTGTGGCATTGACATATGCACCACGCATAATTTGTTATACTCCGCGCTCTGCTATTTATTTATAACCTATGATACTTAAAATCTGTTTAGAAATCGTTTGAAAATTTTTTAAAATCGGCCGGCTTTAAGTGCGACAACAAAACATAACTTACTCTATTTCAATATATTATCAAGGGTGCGACAATTTTCCGAGCTTTAAATTTCATATTCTTTTTTATTATAGCAAAGGAATAATGCCCTGTCAAATTTTTATAATTCTGATGCAGTTGTGATAATATAGTTTTGCAATCATTTATAAATAAAAGGTAAAGATTGATGGTATGTTTGGCTCGTGGTTTTGGGGTGGGGGTAGCTCTTGTGATTATCAGCAAATCTGGTTTCAGAATTAATCAAGGGGTAACCCCCGGGGTGAATATTGAATTTGGCTAAGTTGCGTAATTTCAGGGCATAATTAAATTTACTTCTCAGAATTCAGTATCGTTATACATACACTTAGCCAGCCGGGGATAAAATGGACCTGTTTATTTATTTTAATTTGCGATGGGTGGATTTGGTACTTGTTTTAGAATCGCAAAGTTTTTCTTGACAGCGGAATTTGTTTTGATATAATATCGCTGAGAGCAGTAAAGATGATATGTTTCAATATCGGATTAATGAGAAGAGTTGCGAGGCGTGTTATTTTTACTGTTCTCGCATCCTTAAAAAGAGAGGAGGTGTAACACAAAATGAAGAACAAAGGCTTTACGCTGATTGAGTTACTCGTGGTTATCCTGATTATCGGTATCCTGCTCGCTCTCATCATTCCGAACTTTGTGTTATTCCAGGAGCGTGCTCGTCGTTCATCAGTGAAGAACAATATGCATGTTGTCCAGACAGCCCTTGAGGCTTTTGCGGTTGACCATTACGGCAACTATCCCAATGAGGATATATCTTGGGATCCCGGGGATGAAACTGGCATGTGCCTGTGGTTCCCTGGTGGCGACCCAATCGGTACTGAGGGTGAGCCGCATCCTGGTAATTTCCCAGTGAACCCTTATGACGGTAAGCGCTACAACGATGAGGAGAAGGATGAGGAAGACCTGGTTTACCTTGACCTTTATGGTGAACTGGAACCTGGACAGGCTGCTCAAATCAGGGGCAGTGATGAAGATTGCCCGTACCTGGACCTTGGTGGAACACCGGAATATCCGGGTGGCATCGGCATCGCTACCTATGTTCCTGATCTCGGAACTGGCACGCCTCAGGAGTATGGTATCTATGGTTTTGGTCGCGACCCCTCTTTCCCGATGTACGACTTAGACCCGATGTGCGACGACCCGACTGCTGAAGAGTACTGGATTTTCTTCGTTCTGCATAACTAAACCTCTACAAAACTACAGGGGTGGGAAGTTCCCACCCCTTTTTCTTTTCCTTGACAGAGGCAGAGGTAATTCTATAATATAATAATTATTATGGCGGTTGTTTCCAAGCCAGTGATTGAGACTGTGCGGTTGAGCAAGTCCTATCGTGCCGGTTTCAGGATTAAGAAGGTGCAGGCGCTTATAGACCTGAATCTTCAGGTTGAAAAGGGGGAGATTTTTGGTTTTCTCGGACCGAATGGGGCAGGTAAGACTACCACTATTAAAATTCTTATCGGGTTGGCAAAGCCGACAAATGGTTTTGCCACTGTTTTTGGTAAGCCTCCACGAAACCATCAGGTAAAAGGACGGGTTGGTTTTCTGCCAGAATCGCCTTATTTTTATGAGTATCTGACTGCCGCTGAGTTTTTGACACTTGCGGGGCAACTTTCGGGTTTAAAAAAGGATGGGGTTGGCGAGCGGGTAAGAGAGGTTCTGAAGATGGTGCGGATGGATGATGCTGCCAAACAGCAGATGAGGGGTTTTTCCAGGGGGATGTTACAGCGAATAGGAATTGCCCAGGCTTTGATTCACGACCCGGAACTGGTGATTCTTGATGAGCCAATGGGTGGGCTTGACCCGATCGGGAGAAAGGAGTTTCGGGATATAATTGTCAATCTGCGCGAGCAGGGTAAGACGGTGTTTTTCTCAACTCACATTCTGGCTGATGTGGAGATGATTTGTGACCGGGTGGGAATTATCGTTGCCGGCAGGATGGTGCAGGTTGGCAGGTTGAACGATATTCTTGGCACCGAGGTTGAGTCAATTGAAATTACCCTGAAAGGGGTAGGTGGGAAGTTCCGCAAGGTTTTTGAAAGGGTAGCGCAGCGTTCGTTGGTTTCGGGTGAGATGCTGATGCTGACGGTGAAAAATGAGGAGGAGGTGGAGAGGGTTATGGCGATTGTGAGGGAATGTGAGGCAAAGGTAGTAGCGATTGTTCCCCGCACCCGGACACTTGAGGAGTTTTTTATGCTGCAGGTCAAAAGGGCTAAGGAGGGGGAATAATGTTTAACCGGATATACGGGGTTGCGATTAATACCTTCCGGGAGTCTTTGCGGGACCGGGTGCTGGTAGCGTTAATCGTGATTGCCGTAATTG
>CAZNRV010000058.1:0-5735 GCA_964575495.1 uncultured bacterium | reverse complement strand
ATTATGACGAGTTTATCATCTTCCATGCTGGCAGCGGATTGCAGTCAGATTATGCGGCAGATGGGAAATTGGACAGCCCTTATGATTTACTTGCCGGTGAGATTCCACCCGGTGCGATTGAGGCTTATCTTGGTGTCCCTTATATTCTCGTTGATGAGGGCCTGACCCGGATTGAACAGGCAACGGTTCTGCCCGAGATGATGCGTCAGGATACATTAACCGAGCGCGGGGAAACCAACCTTGCCGGAATGGTAGGTTTGGCTGGCACCCTTGCCCATGAGTTTGCCCATCTACTTGGCGCCTATGATTTATACGATGTTACTGGTGTCACAATGGGTGTTGGTGCCTGGAGTCTGATGGGTTATGGCGGTTGGTTGGGCGATTATGGTGCCGGTGCACCGCCAGGTATAATCCCTGGTTTCCTTGATGCCTATCATCGGGTTCAGTTAGGCTTTGTTGAGCCGGTCATTGCCTCAGTCCCAAGGGAGTCGGTATTTGTTTATGCGGCAGCAATGGACACCGAATTATTTGCCCGGCGTCCAGACACTCTTTATCCGAAAATTATCAAAATTCCAATCAATCAAAATGAATATTTCCTCATAGAAAACCGTCAGACTGATATCAGAAAACCGGATACAATCATTGTTGATGTTGAGGATGGGGTTTTAATTGGAATTGAATCAAATGAGTACGATTTCTTTCTTCCCGGTTCTGGAATCTTAATCTGGCATATTGATGAGAGAATTGTTGCCGATTATGGCCCTTATAACGCAATCAACATCTTTCCCGAGCACAAGGGTGTTGACCTTGAAGAAGGGGACGGGATTCAGGATTTTGATGTCCCTTACTGGAAAATGTATAACTATGAATATGAGGTTTATGGTTACAAGTACGATGCCTTTTCCAAACAGGGATACAATGACCGCTTTAATGCCAACACCAATCCCAATAGCGATGGTTATACCGGTAAAACCTTTATCTCTGTTGAATTGCTGGGAGAAAAAGATACCCTGAATCGGTTAAAAGATACGGTAATCCCGATCAGAATCACCTGGGAGCTTTATCAGCCCGGTTTTCCAGTTGACCAGGGAAGAAACAGCCGTTTTCTTTCGAGTTTTGCCGCTGATATAGACCTTGATGGCGCACTTGAGATAATTACCGCTGACAGCGCTGGTCAAGTAAGTGTCTGGCGTGCCAATGGCACTGGTTACCGTTATCCCAATGGCGCTTTTGTCAACACCAATACGGCGCTCCGTGCTGATATCGCCATCGGCAATGTTGCTCCTAATCCCGGTCTGGAAATAGTGGTGGCGGGCAATGATGGCAGAGTCAGGATTTATGATGCCAACGCTCAGATGGTAAAAGTTTTAACAACACTTGACCGGATTGTGGCTGCGCCTGTCCTCGCTGATTTGGATGCTGACGGTTATAAGGATGTGATTGTCGGTTCTACTGATTTAAGGCTCTATGCCTGGAACTACCAAGGACAACCACTACCCGGATTCCCGGTCTTCATCGGCTCGGAAATCAGGGCTGCGGTTGCTGTTACCGACACCATCCAGCCCAGAATCGCACTTCTTACCGGTGACCACCGACTCTTTCTATTGAATTGTGATGGAACGGTTGTTTCCGGTTTTCCACTTGCCCTGGGCTTTTCTCCGTTTTATGCCTGCGCCCAGCCAATTGTTGCCGATTTTGACCGTGACAGCGTGATGGAAATTGCAGTAGCGGCGGGTGGTGAGCATAACTACCGGCTTTACATAATAGAACAAGACTCAAGAATAGTTTTCACATCTGCGGAGTTAATCGAACACCCATTTTCAGGCACGATTGGAGCCGAGGATATGAACCAGGACGGCTTCCTTGACATACTTGCAGCAGCCCGGCACAAGCTTTTTGCATTTAATCGCAACGCTACGCTGGTTACCAATTACCCATTTCTTGCCGAATCAACTTACTCTGTTCAGGAACTTGCCGGCAACTGGATAATAACCTATGATGTTCCCTTTGAATACCTTTCCTCACCGGTTGTTGCGGATATCAACACCGATGGTATCAAAGATTTAATTATTGGCTCGCCAGAATACGGGATATTGGGATTTGACGGACGTTCAGGCAGATTGTTTGACTATTTTCCCTTAATGACAACCGCACCGGTAAACGCAATCCCGCTCGTTATTGATATTGATGGTGATGGCACCCTCGAAATCGCAGCTGGCTCGAATAACGGGGTTTTCTATGTCTGGAAGATACCGAATTCAAATCCTCAGGTTAAATGGGGTTGTGCGTATCATGACCCTTGCCACACCGGGCTTATCCCCATTACTGAATTGCCTTCTTTACCCCCGCCTAAAGCAGCATTAGTTGAAGGATTTTACGCATATCCTAATCCTGCAGGAGCCGAGGTTAAAATAAGGTATCGGCTCGGTGCTGGCAACAGCAAGGTCTGGTTGCTTGTTCTGGATATGAGCGGTCAACCGGTGATAAATGAGTTTGATGCACCGGCAGTTCCACTGATTGATAATGAAGCCACCATCAATCTTAAAAACATCGCACCCGGGCTTTATGTGGTCCGTCTGCGCCTTGAAAATGGTGCGCAAAAGGAAATTTGCTTTACCAAACTGGCAATCGTCAGATGATACCCACTTCATCTCTCATCTTAATACTTATTTGTCTTGTTACGATAAATTTTAATCAACCATCAGTCATTGAACAGATGCTTACTGAGCGCACACCTTTAAATCCCCGACCTTTGCCCGGCTATTTATTGCCAGCAAAAACTACCTGCAGCCCAAGGTTTGTCAATGCGGAAAATGATAGCATCATCCGCAACGATTTTCTCTGTAATGATGATGTTTACGGCGGTTGCCAGCAAAAAGGACCGAGTATTGCAATTGCCCCTGATGGCAGTTTCGTTATCTCCTGGTATGAGTTCCGGGACGGTGATGCCGATGTCTGGTTTCAGCGATTTGATTCTGCGGGAAATGCTATTGGTGTTAATGAAAGGGTAAATACCGATGCTACCCTTGGGTGGCAGGGCGATCCTGCAACTGCGGTTGGAAACGATGGTAAATTCATTTTTTCCTGGGAGGACCGAAGGGACATCGGCAACTCTGATGTGTTCTGCCAGCGTTTCGATGAAACAGGTTCAAGGCTCGGTGATAACTTGAGGGTTAGTGACTCGGCAGCAACGGGTGACCAGAGTGTTTCCAGCGTTCACATCGCTCCTGATGGAACGGCTCTTGTTGTCTGGGATGACCGCCGATATGGATTAACCGGTGACATCTTTGCCCAGTTTCTGAACCCGGATGGTTCACTTCGGGGAGACAATTTTCGGGTTAACGACGATGCGATTGGCTGGGCAAATCAGTATGAGCCTGATGTCAGCGGTGATGATTCTGGCAGGTTCGTTGTTGTGTGGATGGACGGCAGGGGAAATAATCCCTCAGACTGGAACATTTACTGCCAGCGTTTTCGCCTTGATGCCTCTCCAATAGGTAATAACTTTCGTGTCACCCCCAATGATAGTATTCAGTGGTCCCCAAAGGTAAGTGCCGGCCCAACAGGTAATTTTGTTGTGTGCTGGAATGACAGGCGCCGCGGAAACTGGGATGTATATGCCCAGATTTATAACCCTCGAGGCGAACCCGTTGGTAATAATTTCTGCGTTAACACCGATACAGGAAATGCCCAGCAGTTATTGGGTGATGTGGCGGTGAACAGATTTGACGAGTTTATAATCCTCTGGGTGGATAACAGAAATGGTAATGACGATATTTATGCTCAGCGTTTTGATTTGAGTGGTTCTCGGCTCGGACCTGAGTTGAAAATAAATGATGATACAAACAATACCGCACAGAATATGCCTACTGTCTCTGCCCATCCTGATGGCGGTTACTGGATTGCCTGGGCCGATTCCCGTTCTGGTAATTATGATATCTTTTGCCAGCGGATTGCCCGTGACGGCTCAAAAATAGGGAGAAATTTCAGGGTAAATGATGATAGTGCCAGCGCTCATCAGCGGGTGTCTTCAATCGGTATGGAAAGCCAGGGAAATATATTAATTGCCTGGGAAGATGAACGTAATTCAAATTGTGATATTTACGCCACCATCCTTGATGACCAGGGGCAGCCAAAGAAATCAAATATCAGGATAAACGACGACCCCGCCAGAACTCATAACCATTATTACCCAAGCGTTGCCGGCGGAAATAACCGCTTTTTGGTTGCCTGGGTTGACTCAAGGCAGGGCTGGGACATCTATGCCCAGTTCCTGGATGCACAAGGAAACACGATCGGTAATAATTTTCTTGTAAATACAGAAGGGGTTAGCGCCCATCAGTGGTATCCCTATTGTGCAATGGACGCGTCCAACAATGCCATTATTGTCTGGATGGATTATCGCGCAGGTATGTTTCAAATCTATGGGCGGCTCTATGATAACAATTGCAATCCTGCTGGGCCAGAGTTTGTTATTAACGATACATCGGGCGAAGGGTATTATGCCAGTGTGAGCATGAATTCAACCGGTTACTTTCTAACAAGTTGGATGGATTTACGTGATGGTGATGCCAACATCTATTGCCAGTTGTTCAGCCCCGATGGTTCGCCAATTGGGAGTAATATCAGGGTGAATACCGATGCCGCGCAGGTATACCAAGGATATCCCGCCTGTGCGATTGCTGACAACCGAAACATCGCAATTGCCTGGGAAGACACCCGCAATGGTTCTTATGATGTCTATTTTCAATGGCTTGATTCAACAGGAAATCCAATCGGGGACAATGAACGGGTGAATGACAACCCAGTCAACCATAATGACTGTTATTCCCCTACCTGCGCATTTGACAAATCGGGCAGGCTCGTTGTGATGTTTAATAACGAACTTGAAATACCGGGAAATCCCCAGATTTACTGTCAGCGTTTCGGACCGGACCGAACGAGAATAACTAACAATCAGAAAATCAACGAACCCAACCTCTTTCCCAAAAATACCCATTGGACCGTTGGTCAGAGCGTTGTCGCAAATGAGAGGATGATTGGCTTTGCTTGGACTGAAAACCGGCGACACCAAGGCTGGGATATCTATGCAAAGTTGACTGACTGGAATCTCATTGGCATTAATGAGATGCCCTGCAGGCTATTAGCTATCGAAAGCGATAAAAATATTTATGCGACCGTGGTGCGCCGGAATAAAAACATTCGAATTAATGGCGAAAAGGGATGGATTGTTACCATTTACGATGCATCCGGTCGGCAGATATATCGCAACCAACTGCAATCTGATATCGGCGTAGTTAACATCAACCATCTCAGTTCCGGTCTTTATTTCCTGAAATTGCACTCTAACAACAGCCAATCAATAAAAAAACTGCTTATTTTATAAAAGGAGGGACGATGTGCCTTATGATTGCGTTAACAATAATTCTGTCACCTGCAGCAACTGAGATACAAACCGTGAAACCAACGACACGGGGTGTGGCGATGCTCTACTCAATAATTTTACCTGGCACTGGTCAACTCCTGACCAATGCCAAGAACAGGGGAGAGGCGCTGCTCTGTCTTGATGGTGTTTTATGGGCAGGATTTTCGTGGTATCAAAATAGCCGTGAGCAGGATTCCAGGCTCATTGCCAAAAGATATGCCCACGCAGACATCACAATAAAAGACCCAAAATATTTCCGGGCATTAGAGCGTTATGACAATGCCGAAGGATATAATGAGGACATTCGACG
>CAZNRV010000057.1:0-8535 GCA_964575495.1 uncultured bacterium | reverse complement strand
GATTACAACAATTCCAGTGGGAGAGCAGCCTCACGCCTTTGCCTATAATTCAATTCAGAACCGGACCTATGTGGCAAGTTATGGTTCTTCCAGCATTTCAGTGCTTAAGGGTGTTAAATGAATTAAAGAAACCGCCAAGCGCTTTCCATTAACCGCCAATCCGGCACCTGCTTTATCAAAACCGGAACCGGGGTGAAAAATTCCCCGTCGTTAAATAAAAATTTATTCTCAGGAGGCAGGGGTTAAACTGGGCATTGACCAATCACCATCCCTCCATCTCTTTATATCCCTGAATTGAGGTATTGGAAATTGATTGGGATTTTTGACCGGATATGGTCGTAGTTCTAATAACTGGGAACTTGGAACTAAGAACATAGAACTGCCCGAAGGGAGGGTGGAAACCTGACGCTCCCGTCATTGCGAGGAGCGATAGCGACGTGGCAATCTATATGCAAAAGGCAAAGGTTGAGGTAAAGGTTAAAAATTCAAGGCTACTTTGCGTCAGCAGGTGCGAAGGCACTACCTTCAGGTTTGCTTTTCGGAGTGACCGGACACCAAAATGGCGCAAATGGATTTGATTCATACATACAATTGACAAAAGGAGCAATGGGTTTAGAATAACATTGGAGTTTCTGTGCAAATTCTTAGACTCCTGATTAACATCAAAGCGACCGCGCCAGTTCATCTCCCAGTATATAAAGGTGGAGCAGTCCGGAGCGGATTCGGACTTGCGTTCAGAAGGGTATGCTGCCCATTTGTCAACCGTAACTGCAATCAATGTATCCTGCGACCAAACTGTGTCTGGTCCTATGTGTTTGATACGCCCAGACCCCAGACCGCGGTAATTCTCAATAAGGCAGAAACGGTGCCCCATCCATTTGTGATTGAACCGCCGGATGATGAGGCAACCGTTCTGGAAAAGGGTGATTGTCTGAATTTCAACCTTATTCTGATTGGCAGGGCTATTGATTTTCTGCCCTATTTCATCTATGCCTTTGAACAGATGGCAGAGCAGGGCTTGGGCAGACCAAGAAAACCTTTCCGCCTGATTGGCGTTTATCAGAACAGCCGGCTGATTTATGACCCGAAGCAGGCAGCACTGATTGAGCAGGCTATGCCGATGGTGCTGAATCTTG
This sequence comes from uncultured bacterium, assembly GCA_964575495.1. Lineage (GTDB taxonomy): Bacteria > Hydrothermota > Tepidihabitantia > Tepidihabitantales > Tepidihabitantaceae > JAOABP01. The sequence continues at coordinate 7,399 of CAZNRV010000057.1, read as the reverse complement.
CCCCGGTGAACGAAACTGCCCGGCAAATTAAGATAAAACTCATCACCCCAACCAGAATCATCAATCAGGGCAGAATCTGCCGGCGCCCCAGGTTTGGCAATATCATCCGCGCCCTTTTGCGCCGCATCTGGCTATTAAGTTACTTCCACGACCAACTGATTAACATTGATTATCAGGGTCTGATAACTTTGGCAGAAAAGGTGGAATTAAAAGAGGCGGTGTTTGCCGGTGCGAACTGGGAGCATTTTTCCCGGCGTCAGAACCGGGTGATTGAATACGAGGGAATCACGGGCTGGGCAATCTACAAAGGTGAATTAGGGCAGTTTCTGCCGATTCTGCGTGCCGGTGAGATTCTGCACATCGGCAAAGGCACAACCTTTGGGATGGGAAAATATGAAATGGAGGTGCAATGAAGGAAAATGAATTGCATTCGGTTATCCTTGCCGGATTACTGCACGACATCGGCAAGTTTGAGCAGAGAACCGGTTTAAAAACTGGACAAACTCATCCGGAATTAAGCGGCAGGTTTGTGAGCGAGATTCTGAAAGAACAATGGCAGAGCGTTGCCGGGATTGTCTATAACCATCACATAAGAGATGCAAACTCGGCGCCCAATCCCTATCTGACCAGAATTATTACCTTGGCAGACTGGCTCGCCAGTGGAGAAAGGCGAGAATTGGAGGATGGTCAGACCGGACATCCAGAAGAGAACCCGCTCATTTCCATTTTTTCTACCCTTTATGGCTCTAAAGATTGTACATATTTTCCACTGACCGAACTACCGAAGGATGGAACTGCCAAGCCGCATAAAGAAGACAAAATAAGCAGTAATGATTATCTGGAACTGTGGCATAAATTTTACAGTGAGGCAAAAAGCCTGACCGGGCTTCGTTTTATGGTGCTGGTTAACTATCTGCTGGCACTATTGGAAAAATATACGGTGTTTGTTCCTGCTGCTGCTTATCGGAGTATCGCCGATGTCTCACTCTATCATCACCTGAAACTGACCGCCGCAATTGCTGCCTGTTTGTACCATGACAACTTAAACTATCAGAACATTGAGGAACTGCTAAATGTGTTCAGTGATGACCAGTTGAACCAGGACCGGGTTGTTGCCTATCTTGTCGGCGGTGACATTTCCGGGATTCAGAATTTCATTTACAATCTTAGGGCAGAAGGTGCGCTAAAAGGTCTGCGTGGTCGTTCCCTTTATCTGCAACTGCTTGGTGAGGCGGTGGCAGGAAAAATTATTGAACGGTTTAGTCTTACCAGAGTTAACCTGATTTATATCGGCGGCGGTCATTTCTACATCCTGGCGCCCGCACTTACGGAATTTTCCACCGAACTTGCGAAAGTAATTACCGAGGTAGAACAGATTCTGCTTAATGAGCATAAGGGCAAAATAGGTATTACAATTGCTTCACAACCAGTGACGGTGGTTGATTTCAAGCAGGCAAGGTTTGGCATAATCTGGGAGAGTTTGCACGAACAACTGGCAGAAAAGAAAAGACGTCGTTTTGCCAGCATTCTTGCAGACGGTAGATATAAAGAAGTCCTTGGTCCAAAGGGAATTGGAGGTGAAGAGTCTGCCTGCATTATCTGTGGTGAGGAGATTGAAAAACCCGGTCAGGATGAACAGATTTGCCAACTGTGCCACAGTTTTGCTGAACTGGGCATAAAACTGCACAATGCCCAATACCTGATTGAAAAGCCGGCAACCGAGCCGGTTGAGGAAATCCAGGGTTGGCAGCGGGTTCTTGCTGAACTGGGAATAAGTTATGATTTTTCTGCTATTGTTGATGTCAATGAGGGAAATTTGACCTATGCTCTGAATCAGACTTCAATGGAGCCAGGGGTTGCCGGTTTCAGGTTTATTGGCAGGTATGTGCCGGTCAAAAACGGGGAAACTGCGGAATTAAAAGACATTGCTGATGAAGCGGAGGGCGTGAAAAGGTGGGGTGTATTGCGGGCAGATGTTGATAACCTCAGCAAGACATTCATTGAAGGATTAGGCAGGCAAAACCGCTCTATCTCCCGGCTTTCAATGCTCAGTTACCTAATCGGTTATTTTTTCTCAGCCCGGGTCGAGGCGCTGGCACAGAATGAGGAATTCAAAGACAGCATCTATCTCGCCTATTCTGGTGGTGATGACCTGTTCCTGATTGGTGCCTGGTCAAAACTGCCTGAATTTGCCCGCAGAGTTTACGATGAGTTTCGCCGGTTTACATCGGACAGGCTGACGCTTTCAGCGGGCATATTTATTGCACCGTCAGAAAAGTTTCCGGTTTATCAGGCGGCAAGAATGGCGGGCAGGGCAGAAGAGGCTGCCAAGGGAGAAGGTCGGGATGCGTTATCACTGCTGGGCAAAGTAGTAAAATGGCACGAATATCCGGAAGTCTGGGAAGTTAAAAACCAACTGGTGGAACTGCTGAAACATAGGGATTTGCCCCGGGCGCTCCTGGGCATCTTCAATGCCAGTTGGGCAGAGTTCAAGATGGCAAAGGATGGGGAAATTCCGATGTTTCCGGTCTGGCGTTTAATCTACGCTCTGACCAGATTGAAGGAAAGAGAAAGAAACAAGCCAGAAGTGCTTACAGCGCTGAATGAGTTGGAGAGAAAAATTATCCAGGGTGTGGGTCTGCACCCGCATCTTGACCTCATCACGCGCTGGGCAGAGTTAGAAACAAGAGAAAAAAGATAAGGAGGTATGATGCAAAACATCCAAACCGCTTCAATAGAAAGCGAAGTAAAAGAGATATTTAAGAGCAAAAACGCCGAAAAACTGGTGGCGTTTGCTGCGAACGCAGGCAAACAACTGGTGAATAACAAAGTAACCACTTCTCAGGTGCGTAACATCCTTGATTCAATTCAGGCACTCAAGCAGTATGACCCCAACAAACTTCAATTATTGCGTCCGCTTTTAGCCTACAGCGAAGGGAAAAAGCAGAATTTGGGGCTTTTTCGCCAGATAATTGAGGCAGGCATAAAATCTGTCCATTCAGAAGATGATTTTAAGTTCTTCCGTCACTTTGTGGAGGCGATAGTTGCCTACCATACTTTGGAAGAGGCTGAAAAAAGAGAACAGGAACAAAGAGAGAGGAGGAATAGATGAGTGCAGTTGAAATTAAACTCATCGGCAAACTGACACTAACCGCCGATATCAAAGCGGTTGCGGGCTTACGGATCGGCGGCAGTTCCGAAGGCTTAAAAATTGGTGGTGTTGATGCCAGAGTTATTCGTGACCCTTGGGACCGTCCGTATATCCCCGGTTCATCCATTAAAGGAAAATTACGAAACCTGCTGGAACGGAAACTGGGTGTGTCGATTGAAAAAGGAGAAACCAAGGTTTTTGAGCATCGCTGTCTTACTCGAGAAGCATATCAAAAATGTCCAGTCTGTAAAATATTCGGACTGAGCCTGAAACAGCCTTTTGATGAGACGATATTGACCAGGTTAATTGTGCGGGATGTCTATCTGGATGAAAATACTGTTCGGGCATTACCGGCAGTAGAACCGACATTAACTGAAATTAAGACCGAGATTATGATTGACCGGCGAACCGGTACAACTGGTGGAAAAGGGGCTGGTGGTTTGCGTCAGATTGAACGCGTTCCGGCTGGTGCAGTTTTTCGTCCGGCTGAGTTTGTTTTCAATGTCTATGAGGAAACTGACAAAGACCTGCTGAAACATCTCTTTGAGGCGCTGGCACTCCTGGAGGATGACTATCTGGGCGGAATGGGTTCGCGGGGCTATGGCAAGGTAAGGTTTGAAAACATCAAAATCTGGTGGAATAAGGCAGAGGACTACGAAAATGGCAAAGTGGAGTTAACCGAAGACCGCCGAATCAACAACGGCTGGGATACCGCGCAGCAACTGATTCAGCACTACATGGCACTGAAAGCAAGACTCACCTGATGTCTATGGCTACATTTGCCGTCTGTTTGTTAAAGCCCAAAGGACCACTGCATCTGGGTGAACGGGAAGGGATGCGTGAAGGCACAGAGACCTTTGTCCATTCGGATACCATTTTTTCTGCGCTCTGCCATTCCCTCTATCTGCTTTATGGCCACCAGAGGCTTGAGCAGTTTCTTGCGCTATGCCAGTCTGATTCAGCGCCACTGCGGTTGAGTTCAGCGTTTATCTTTATTGGTGATGATAAAAGTCGCCAGTTCTACTTGCCGGTTCCCCGCAATCAGATACCGCGGAAAAAGGAAGAGAAGAAAATCCAGTTTGTGGAAAAGGAGGAGTGGGAAAGACTGCTTGCCGGCAAAGGGATAAATGAAGACACGCAGAGGTTCAAACTGCCAGAAAGCAAAATTAAGCACGAGGATGTGCCGGGTGTAAGTATCAGCCGGTTAACCGGCACCGTTCAAAAGGAGGGCGGGTTTTTTCATACCGGGCTTGTCTGGCTCAAGGATGCGGGCCTGTTTTTCCTTTACGATGTCCATCCGGACTGGCAACTGGCTTTTGAATCCGCAATTCGTGTGATGTGTGATGAAGGGATTGGCGGTTATCGTTCAGTTGGCAAGGGCTGTTTTTACCAGCCTGAATTTGGTCAGATGGAGATGGAACTTCCCAAAGGTGCAAATGGCGAGATAATGCTTTCGCTTTATTATCCCCATAACACCGAAGTGGCAGATATTCATCTGGGTTATTATGAACTCTTGGAACGCAAGGGCTATGTCTATTCACCGGCAAACCGTTCCTATCGGCGAAAGGTGGTAAGCCTGTTTGCCGAAGGCTCGGTTTTCCCTAACAATAATCGGAAAGGCAGGTTGGTTGATGTAACACCGGAATCGGTTGCTATGCCCCACCGGGTTTATCGGAACGGGCTTGCCTTCGCCCTGCCTTGCATGCTTCAACCAGAAAGGGGTTAAGTATGGACAAGCATCGCAGTTCATTCAAGGTGCAATTAAAGGTGCTGACACCGCTGCACATCGGCTCGGGCGAAACTATCAGCAAACTGGACTACTTCCTTGAAGCGGGACGCTGCTGGCGTATAAATCTTGACACTCTCTTTGCTGACCCGGACTTCCAGCCACTGCGGGAGAAATTTCTTGAATCGGCGCCCAGCGGTCAACCGATTGACCAACTTATCCCGAAAGAACTCCTCAAAAGGCACATACGGTATAAAATCCCTTTACATTTTAGCGCCCAGAACGCCAATTTAATAGAGGTTCGGCTCTTTACCAAATCAGCCGGCAGGGTCTATATTCCCGGTTCATCTCTTAAGGGTGCCGTTCTTTCTGCTCTCTGCTATGATATTCTTATGCGACGCCCGCAGGATGCTGATGCGGTTTTGCGTCGTTATTCAGACCCGCTCGGGATAACGCTTCCTGAACTTGGTGGAACCGGCGAAAGCAAATTTACCCACTGGATTGATGTTTCCGATTCCGATTTCCACTCGCCGGAAGAATCTCTGGAGATTGTGCAGGCGAAGGTAACTGGTGCCCGACGGGGTGGTCAGATTCCGATTCTTTATGAAACATTAAAGCCTGACACCCGGTTTACCTTCGCACTTAAACTTGACTCTCACTCAAGACTTACTCCTGAAAACCTGTTCCAGAAAGTCGGCGAATTTTACCGAATGGTTCTGGCAAAAGACAGATTGTCTATTGACACCGCCCTATCAATAAACGGCATACTCATCCGACTCGGTCAGGGTTCTGGAATGTTTGCCACTTCTCTGCTTCTGCTGGCACAGGATTTGCGACTTACCCATCTTTATCGCCTGCCGCGTGTTGACACCCGCATCGGACCACGCACCAGAAAGCGAATTCAGCAGAATATCCCGATGGGCTGGGCAGAATTGGAGGTAGTAAAATGAAAACCCTTTTTGTTGCCACGGTGGGTATGGGCACAGGATTAGAAGTGGACATTGTGCCGCCTTTGATTAACTCAATCAGGGAGGCGAACCCCGATTACTTGCTGCTTTTTGTAACCGAAGATTCAAAGAAAAACGGCGAAGAAATCGTTCGGCAGTTAGATCGCATTGAGGGAAATTTCCGGGTGCACCAGTTGCGGGCGGAAAAGGACGACATTGAGGAGATATTCAAGGAAATGATTGATGTTCTGCGGGATACAATGAAACAGCATCATATTTCGCCCGAAGATGTAACTGCCGATTTCACCACCGGTCTGAAGACGATGTCAGCGGCGCTGGCATTGAGCGCGGTGCAACTCGGATTCAGTATGCTCAAATACATCTCGGTAAAACGGGATGAACAGCGAAAGGTGATACCGGGAACCGAGCGGTTCAAGACCTTAATTCCCAAAGGAATACGGGATTCAATATCATTACAGACAGCGTTCAATCTGATGGAACATTACCGGTTTGATTCGGCTTTAAACATACTGGGACAGTTATCGCTTCTCAGCACAAGTGAAAAACGAATCCAGAAGTCACTGACCAGCCTTGCCAATGCCTACTTACGCTGGGATTTATTTAATCACAGGTGTTTTGCCAGCAACTACCGGCAAGCCGACTTCAATGCCGACCAGAAACTCATAAGATTCAAAGTCAGCGATGAAACCATTGACCTTGTTGACCAGATGGGCAACTCAAAAGAGATAACCGATTTAATGATTGTTGACCTTATCAACAATGCTGAACGCCGGATAAAAGAGGGGAGATACGATGATGCGGTTGCCCGGCTTTACCGTGCCTGTGAGATGATTGCCCAATGGCGGCTAAAAGAAGCCTATGGAATAAATACCAGCAGAGTTGATTTGAATAATGTGAAGGTGCCGGAAAAAAGCCGGGACTGGCTTAATTACTGTCGGAGCAGAGATGGAAATATCGAAATAGGCTTGCAGAAGAGTTACCGGCTATTGAGCGATATGGCTGACGGACTTGGTGCTAAATACGATTCGCTCAAAGGTTTATTAAAGGAACGCAACGAATCAATTCTGGCTCACGGCATAAAACCGGTTGAAGAAAAAACTGCGCGCGGGATGTTTGAAAGGATAAGTCATCTGGCAGAAAGGATAATTGATAATTATGAACGCAAGCGGGAATTGCTTAAATTCCCTTTTTAGTTATTAATTAATTGTGCAAAAATATCGCTCTTTGACAATTGGGAGTGAAAAAGTCAGGAACTAAATGGCGACTCTCTATGTAACTGAGCAAGGTGCAAAACTTGTGCGTGAATCGCGCCGTCTGCTTGTGGTTAACAATGATGCGGTCATTTTTGATATTCCGATAATTAAACTCCAGCGTGTCCTTATTTTCGGCTATGTTCAGGTTACAACTCAGGCACTGGAATTATTGCTTAATGAAGGAATTCCAACCGTTTTTCTGTCAACGAATGGTAAACTCAAAGGAACACTTGAGCCAATAAGGTCTAAAAATATTCCACTGCGTATTGCGCAGTATGGCAAAAGCAGAAACCAGCAGGTC
>CAZNRV010000056.1:0-2401 GCA_964575495.1 uncultured bacterium | reverse complement strand
GAATGGTATAAGAAATATTATAATCCGGCAAATGCTGTGCTGGTGATTGCCGGCGATATCAGACCGGATGATGTTCGTGCCGAGGTGACAAAGTATTTTGGTAGAATAAAAGGCACTTTGGTAAAAAGGGCTGACTACTATAATTTGGAACCCGAACCTGCGGGTGAACGCCGCGTCACTGTGCGCAAGCGGGTCTCAGTGCCGAGCCTGCTCATCGGCGTCCCGACCCCTGGAATTAGAGACTCCCTTTACATCGTTGGCGATGTTATCGCCAGTATCCTTGGTGCTGGTCGCAACTCCCGGCTCTATCGCACCCTTGTTCTTGATTCAGGACTTACCACCTCGGTCTCGGTCTGGAACTCGGTGGAAAAAGACCCGGGACTGATGTACTTTATGATTACCCCGAAATCCGAAACCCTGATTCCAAGAATTGAACAGATTGTTTATCAGGAACTGGAAAGGATGAAAACCGAACCAGTAACAGAAAAGGAACTCAACCGGGTGAAAAATCAGACCATTGCCGGTTACATATTTGAGCGGGATGATGTCTCAGGAATCGCCTATCTTTTTGCCACCGCCCATATTACCGCCGGCAACTGGCGCGCATTTCTTAAACAGATGGAGAAGATTGAAACCGCCACACCGGAACAGATTCAGGACTTCTGCAGTAAATACCTTACTGAAAGGCGCCGCATCGTCGGCATTCTGTTGCCGGAAAATCAGGGGGAGCGATGAAAAACTCAGTTCTTTTATCGCTGCTCGCCATCTTCAGCCTTGCCATCTCTCTGCCCCTTTACCGGGATTCGCTTGATAACGGGCTTGTCATCCTCACCTATGAGGACCACCGTCTACCAATGGTTGACATCGCCCTGGTCTGCCGTTCTGGTGCGGTGTTTGACCCGGTTGAGAAAGCCGGCATTGCCAGTTTATGTGCCCAGATGCTTCTGCGCGGCACCCAAACCCTGTCTGCCGATTCAATTGCGAGTATTCTTGACTTCCTTGGCGCCCGTTACTATTCCGGTGCGGACTTTGACCATTCCTATATCAACCTCCGTTTGCTAACCAAGGATGTGGTAACCGGCTTTGACCTTTTAACCGACCTGGTGCTGAACCCCGCATTTAACAGAAATGAATTTGACCGGGCACGGGATGAAGTCCTTATTTCCGCCCGGCGCTCCTATGACTATCCGAATGCGGTGGTCGGTATGGAGTTTGACCGTCTGCTTTTCGGCAATCACCGCTATGGCCTGCCGGTCCGGGGAGACACGAACACCATCCTGAAAATCACGGTTGAAGATTTGCACCAGTTCCACAAGACCCATTTTGTCCCCAACAACTGCTTTGTTGTTGTCGTCGGCGATATTGCCCACGAGCAGGCAGAGGCGGAGATTAAAAAGAGGCTGCAAAACTGGCAGCCCGCTCCGGTTCCGGTTCTGCCTCAACCGGATTTTAAAATACCGGAAAAGACCCGGGTTAAACTGCTCACCCGTCCGGATATGAACCAGACCTATATCCAGTTTGGCCATTCAGGAATATCGGTATTTGACCCCGACCTTATCCCGGTCCGGCTGATGTCCTATATCCTTGGTGGTCCGCCCCTGTCATCAAGAATGGGTCTGGCAGTCAGGGAATACTCTGGACTTGCCTATGATGTCCGGTGCTGGTTTGACCGCCGGCTCCTGACCGGTGCCTTCCGTGCTACAGTCCAGACCGCTAAGCCCAAAGATGCGGTAGAAAAGATGTTTGCTGAGGTCAAAAAAATGCACGACACCGGCGCAACCCCGCAGGAACTCTTAAAGGCGCACAACTACTTCACCGGCAGTTTCCCATTGACCTATTCATCCAACCAGGGCAAACTTGACCAGGTTGACAACCTTGAACTCTACCACTATGGAATTGACTGGCTGGAGACATTTCCGGAAAAGGTCCGCGCCACCACTCTTGCACAGGTCAACAAAGCGGCAAAAGAACGCCTAAAACCCGACCATTACATTATGGTGATAATGGGCAATGTCACCAAAGAGGAGTTAGACCTTCAGGATGTTGAATGGATTGAATAATGTCAACTTTATTTAACTACCACCACCGGTCTGGTTTTGTTATCTGTTAAAAAGCACACAATTATATTAAATATTCAGAAATTATCAAGCGATTTAATAAAACTGCCCTTATTGAAAACCTTCGTTAGGTTTTATTTCATCGCCTCGGCTCTGACAAAGGAACGGTCAAGCCTGAACTCGGAAATGTCAATTGCTGACTTGCCGGTGGTAATCAACTCTGCCATCAGACAGCCCAAAGCCGGACCAAACATAAAACCGTGTCCGCTCATTCCCGCAGCCACATAAAACCCCTGAACCGGTGTCCTGCCGCAAATCGGATTGCCATCCGGGCTCATCTCATA
>CAZNRV010000055.1:0-4993 GCA_964575495.1 uncultured bacterium | reverse complement strand
TTGATGACGGCTCAACTGACAGGACCTTTGCTATTGCCGATGCCCTTCGTTCCCGCTATCCCTTTTTAAAGACCTTGCGCCTGCCCAGGAATCAGGGCAAGACCGCAGCGGTTCTTGCCGGGTTTTCGCTTGCCCAGGGCGACTACATCTCTATCTTTGACGCCGACCTGCAGTTTGCGCCTGAGGACATCAGGCTGCAGGTGGAGATGCTTGACAAGGGCTTTGACCTTGTTACCGGCAGAAAGGTAGGCAGGTATGAAAAGAAAACAGTTTCCTCAATCTACAATTTTCTTGCGCGCAAACTTTTCGGTCTCAAGGTTCACGACATCAATGCGCTCAAGACCTTTCGCCGCGAGGTGCTCGCCGGGATGCCCCTGCGCCGTGACTGGCACCGCTATATCGTGCCGCTCGCAGCAATGAAGGGCTTTGCCATCACCGAGGTGCCGGTTGAACTCAGACCCCGCTATGCAGGCAAATCAAAGTATTCCAGCCCTTTCCGGATTGTGATTGGACTATTGGACCTTCTGGCGGTTGGATTTCAGGTCTCGTTTATGCGCAAGCCGATGCTCTACTTCGGCACCCTTGGCTTTATCAGTATGATTATAGGATTTTTGGTCGGCTTGATTGCGGTGATTCTGCGCATTTTCGGTCACGGGTTCAGACCTTTACTCTATCTTGTTATTCTATTTGTCCTCGCTGGACTTCTGTTCTTTGCCGCCGGCTTTTTAGGAGAGGCGCTCGCTGCGCTTAACGACCGGATTGAAGCCCTCGAAAAACTCTTGCGCAGGGACTCGGAAAGCCAAAACCCGGCAACCGGAGCGGATAACAGAAAGCGTGAGGGGTGAAGCGCTCTTTTCAGACACTCATCCGCATCATCATCTCATTCGGGCTTCTAACCCTACTTGGACTTATCTTCCGCAATCAGCTCTCAGCGACCATCAAGGCGATGCTCAAAGCCGACTGGCGATTTCTGCTCCTTGCCGCCCTGACCTATATCCTTTTCATCTGGATTTCTACCTGGCGCTGGCAGGTCCTGTTAATTGCCAAGGGTTTACGCTTTTCCAGCTGGTATCTTGCCCGGGTCTTCACCCTCGGGCTTTTCTTCTGCAAACTTCTGCCCACATCAATCGGCGGTGATGTGATGCGTATCGCCTATACCACCAGACCGGGCAAAGGACCAGAGGCATTTTCCGCAACCTTTCTTGATCGGCTTATCGGGTTTCAGAGTCTCACCTTTCTTGCCATCGTGATGGCGCTTTTCGTTGCGATTCCGCGCCCCGCAGCGCTCAGCCTCGGCCAGGGAAAATTGACCGGCTTCGGCGTTGTGCTTTTACTCGTATTGATACTCTTCTTACTGATTCTGCTCACTGTCATCTTCTTTTCCGACCCCTGCCACCGGTTTGCCCGGCGCCTTTTCAACTCCCTCTCAAGAAAAATCACCCCACTCCATAAGATTACCGAACTGCTTGACCGTGCCTATGAGGCGGTAAAGGGCTATCGCCAGCAGCCGTTCGCACTCGGCATCAGTTTTCTCTCCGGTCTCGGGGTTCAATCCGCGCTTTCCCTCGCCTGGTTCTTTACCGCCCGTTCGGTCAAAGCCCAGGTTGGGCTCGGCTACTACTTTATCTTCATCCCGCTTTTAAACATCGTTGTCAACATCCCGACGATTGGTGGCTTGGGTGTGCGTGAGGCGGCATTTGTGCTCTTCTTCACCCCAAAATGGCTGCCCAATCAACTCTCACCCGAGCGGGCGCTTTCCACCGCCCTCTTGTTTTTGGGTCTGGATTTGCTCTTTGCCTTTTTAGGCGGGATTTTCTTCGCCTTTATGAAACGAACATCCCTGACGCAAACCGCTGCGTCCATTGAAAAAGATTTGCAAAAAACTTTGCCAGCAGAACAAAAGGAGGAATGATGTTATTACCACCGGCAAGACCGAATATCGAACGGGTTGTTCCTTATAAACCGGGCAGACCGGTTGAGGAGGTGGTGCGTGAACTTGGGCTCAAGGTCCCGGTCATCAAACTCGCCTCCAATGAAAACCCGTTAGGCCCTTCGCCCAAGACGCTGGCAGCCCTGCGCAAGGCATTGCCCCAGCTCCACCATTACCCTGAAGACACCTGCTTTTATCTCCGCCAGCGCATAGCCGAACTCTTTAAGGTTGAATACGAGTCCACCATCGTCGGCAACGGCTCAGTTGACTTAATCTACCTCACCTGCCTTGCCTATCTCGAACCGGGCGACGCGATGCTCATCAGCGCCGGCTCATTCATCTCGGCAAGAATCGGCGGCACCATTATGAACGCCAATGTTATTGAAATCCCGCTCAACGAATACCGGCATGACCTGGGACGCATCCTTGAATCCATCACCCCCAAAACCAAACTCATCTACCTTGATAACCCGATGAACCCATTGGGCACCATCGTCACCAAAAAGGAGTTCGGCGAATTTATCGAAAAGGTTCCCGAGCGGGTTCTGGTTGTCCTTGACGAAGCCTATGCCGAATACATCACCAGCCGCGACTACCCGCGTGGCCTTGATTACTACAACCAGAACCACAACATCCTCATCCTGCGCACCTTCTCCAAAATCTACGGGCTCGCCGGCCTTCGTATCGGCTATGGTATTGCCAAACCCGAAATTATTCAGACCCTTAACAAGGTGCGCCTTCCCTTCAATGCCAACCGTGCCGCTCAGGTTGCCGCGCTTGCCGCGCTCGGCGACACCCGGCACATCATCCGCAGCCGCAAGGTCAATGAGGTGGGCAAAAGCCTCTTTTATAGAGAATTCAAACGTCTGAAACTATTCTACCTTGAAAGTTATGCCAACTTCGTATTCGTCAACTTTGCCATCGACTCCCAGCAAGTGTTTGAGGCGCTCCAGCGCAAGGGAATCATCGCCCGCACGGTCAAGGAATACGGCTTTCCCACCGCGCTGCGGGTAACAGTTGGCAAGGAATCAGAGAACAAGCGCTTTATTAAGGCACTCAATGAAACCCTCGAACTCTTGCGCTCAACCCCAGTCGCTACTATATAGGCACCAAACCAAGTAAAGGGAAAAAGTGTTTTTCTCACGCCTGCGCCGCCATTTCCTTTTAGGTCTTGCCACGGTACTGCCCGTCGGCTTAACCCTGTTTGTCCTCTGGTTCATCATCTCCAGTCTGGGTAAAATCTTCCGCCCCCTTCTGGTCTGGCAGCCCTGGATTGGGAAATTACCGCCTGCCATCATCACCATCATCGGTTTCCTTCTGGCACTGGTCGCCATCACCCTAATCGGCGCAACGGCATCCGGCTTCATCGGCAGGCGGCTGGTCACCTGGCTTGACCGGCTGATGCAGCAACTGCCACTTGTCCGCTCGATTTACTCCTCGGCGCGACAGCTGACCGAAGCGGTGTTTATCAAACGCAGCTCCCTGCGGAAAACCGTTATTGTCCAGTATCCGCGCAAAGGGATGTTTGCCATCGGTTTTATCACCAGTGAAGAACCACTCGAACTGACTGACAACCGCAAGGCATACCTGGTATTTTTCCCCACCGCACCCAATCCCACCAGCGGCTGGCTGGCAATCGTGCCCGAACAGGATATTACCGAAACCTCTTTAAGTATTGAAGAAGGACTTAAGTTCGTTGTTTCCGGCGGCTTGGTGCGTGCTGCTGACTTTCCTCCTCTTTAAGCCCGGGCTGGACTTCATCCCTGCGCCGGAACCGTTGGAAAAGCTCGGCTAACTCCCTTAACCTTAACTTCACCCTGCCGTTAACACTATCAGGGGGGTAATCCCCCCGGCGGTCTTGCTTGCCTGCAGGCACACCGGTTAAAAGTTCAATGCCCTGGTCAATTGTCTCAACCGCATAGATGTGAAACTTGCCCTCCTTCACCGCCTTGACCACATCCTCCCTGAGCATCAGGTCACCTACATTTGCTTTGGGAATCAAGACCCCCTGAGTTCCGGTCAAACCCTTTTGCACGCACACATCAAAAAACCCTTCAATCTTCTCGTTCACCCCGCCAATCGGCTGAATCTCGCCCTTCTGATTCACCGAACCGGTTACCGCCAAATCCTGGCGCAACGGCAGACCGGCAAGTTCGGAAAGCAAAACATACAGTTCTGTTGACGAGGCGCTATCACCATCAATGCCGCCATAGGACTGCTCAAAGGTTACTGATGCCGAAAGGATGAGCGGCTGGTCTGAGGCATACTTTGAGCGGAGATAACCGGTCAGTATATAAAGCCCTTTGCTGTGAATCGGACCGGAAAGCTCTGCCTCCCTTTCAACACTGATTATTCCTGCTGAACCAACACCCACCTTCGCGGTAATCCGCACGGGAATAGCAAATGAATGCTCAATGAGTTCATACACCGCCAGCCCATTAACCTGCCCCTGCTTGTTCCCTTTTGTATCTATGAACAAAAGCCCGTTTTTGATATTTTCCTGCAATTTGTCCTCAATCATCCGCACCCGCTGTCGGCGTTTCTCAATCGCCTGCTGCACATAGTCCGCGTTTACCAGCTTTGCCCCTGCCTTACCCGCCCAGTAGTCTGCCTCTTTAAGCACATCGGCAATGACATTAAAACGGGTAGAAACCTTGTCCTGCCTGCCCGCCAGCCGCACCCCATACTCAATCACCCGTGCCACACCGGAGCGGTCAAAGGGCTTAAGGTTTTCTTTGTTGCAGAGCACCTTTATAACCTGTGCATATTCCGTAGCCGCAGCCGCATTCAAGTCCATCTCCCAATCAAAATCCGCCCGCACCTTGAACACCTTTCTGAACTCCTCGTCATAAGCGGCTAACAGACTGTAAACCAATGGATCGCCAATCATAATCACTTTAAGGTCAAGCGGTATCGGCTCCGGCTTCAAGGCAGTCGTGCCAAAAAGGGAAACAAACGGGTCGTATGCCGAAATTTCCAGTTGCCGGTTGCGCAGGGTTCGCTTCAGATTGGGCCAGACCCCTGACTCCAAGAGAAGGTCAAGGGCGTTAACGACCAAAAAAC